>JAPHSA010000082.1 GCA_026193235.1 Deltaproteobacteria bacterium
CCCGGCACAGAAAAGCATGTGCAAAACACGGAATTAGTCCAGAGATAGCCCCCTACATGGCCGGATACAACATCGGACTTGCGCAGTTTTGCGTCCCCGAAAGGGGTCTGCAATTGGGTCTACGCGGTGGAAGATACTACGGAATCTGCCCGGATGAGTTAGAGAATGATTTTGTCATTGCCTACCAGAAAGGCTACAATATCCATCAAACCGAGCACCGGATTACAAAAATCAGCGGCCGGATCGACTACCAGAGGGACTACCTGAATGAACTGCACGACGAAATCAAAGCAACGAAATCTCAGATTATCAGTGCAAAAACGCCAGAAAAAGAAAGGGCCCGACTACTGAAAGATTTAAAAATCCTGGAGCTGGAGATCGAAGACACAAAAATCGAAATCTGGCGGTTGAGGGAACACAAAAAGGACGAAGTGTCCCAGTTGAAAGTTCTCAGACAGCAAGCAGGAATATGAACGCAGGTTGGATTGGCTGACACTGAATGCCGGCCAAACAGCAGAAAACGCAAACTTCCTCGCTGCGGGTATTTTTTATATATTTTATCGCCATCCAGTAAACCTTTCCTCCCCCGGTTCGACTAATCCCTTAAAAACAGCATCAGACAACCCGAAAAGGAGGAACCATAATTACATCAGTTTTGCCACTTATGTTTTTTATCGTATTGACCGCCTGCTTGTCTCTGCCGAACCCTGCAGACGCTAAACTTACGCGTTCTGCAGTGCGCCAACATCGTGTTGACCGGGATCTTGACCGTCAGGATTTCCGTAAGGAACGGCGCTCGAACAAACACGAACTCCGTGGAGAGATGCAAGAGAACCATCTGGCGATGAGGGAAGCTGATACGCCAGCAGAACGGAGGGAGATCCGCCACGATATCCGCGATTGAAACAACACCACAATGCCTGCTCATAATCTTACCTATTCAAGCAGGTCTCACGCCCCTGTTCCGGATATCTCGGAATCAAAAGGGATAGGGAAAATGAAACACCGGCCATCGCAGCACCAATAAAAAAGACCAGCGCCGGCGAAGTCAGCCAAATCAAGCCAAAAACCACGGGGATAAAAACTGCCGCAATGTGGTTGATCGTGAAGCTGACCCCAGCTGTTGAAGCAATATCCTCCGGAGCGGCAATCTTCTGAAAATAGGTTTTGAGGCTGATGGCGAGGGCGAAAAACAGGTGATCTAGCACATAGAGCCCTGCTGCCACCCATCCCGTTTCCACTAAAGCATAGCCACTAAAAACCAGAATTAGCCCCGAATATTCCAGAATCAGGGCATTGCGTTCACCGAAGCGGGCAATCAACTGCCCAATCTTGCGCGCAAACAAAACGTTCAGCGTGGCATTTAAGAGAAAAAGTAACGAGATATCGCTGATAGAGTAGGAAAACTTTTCCACCATCAAAAAACCGGCGAACACCATGAAAATTTGTCGACGCGCGCCCGACATAAACACCAGGCTGTAATAAAGCCAATACCGTCGACGCAACACCATATGCTTATGTTGCACGGTCGGCTGGGGAAAATACGGGAAGAACCACCGGCTACCAACGGCAACACAGATGGTCATGCCACCGAAACCCAGGTACAACCAACGATAATCAAGTGCAAAATAATTTGTTCCCAACCAGATCAGTGCAAAAGCAATAATCGCCGCGAACGATTTGACGGCGATCAAGCGGCCGAAGGTTTCTGCAGCCAGACTTTTAGGAATCCACTGCTGGGCCAACGATGTCTGAATGGTTTCATAGTAATGAAAACCGATCGACATCAGTACAGTCGTGAGATACAGACCAAGAACAGAGGGGAAAAATCCGGTCAGTGCAGTCCCTACTCCGAGCAGCAGAAGCGCCAGCAAGGCAAGGGACTGCTCACGGATAAGGAGGAGGACAAAAACAACACCAAACGCGAGAAATCCGGGGATTTCTCGCAGTGATTGAAGAATTCCCATTTCCCTGCCGGTGAAAGCGGCTCTTTCAATAGCAAAATTGTTCAGTAACGCCTGCCAAGCCGAAAAACTTAAGGGAACGGCAAATGCCATGATAAACAGTAACAACTCTGGACGTTGCCAGGATTTTTGCGGAGAGGGCATACGGAGGGTAACTTTCAAGAAAATTTAAACCAGACAACATTGGCCGAAATTGTTGGGCACAGTATTGTGCCGTAACAATGCGGACACAGCCATTGCTGCCGGAGAGGAGCTTCTTTCGCGTAATTTCACCAGCCACAATTGACGCTCGATCGTCAATCCATCAACATCGAGCTTAATTAATTCGCCATGGCGCAGATTATTCTGGATGGACAGGTCAGAAACAAAGGCACAGCCGAGACCGGCAGCAACCGCCCTCCGAACAGCTTCATTGCTGCCAAGCCGGGCAATAACACGAAACGCATCTGGATCAATCCCCGCTGATAAAAAAGCTTTTTGCAAAGCCTGGTATGTTCCAGAGCCTTCCTCACGGACGATAAACAGTTCATCAGTCAATTCCTTTAAGGAAACTGAAGAGCAACTTTTCAGGGGATGATCAGGCCCGACAATCATAACTAATTGATCCTTCAAGAGCGGCTCATAACTGAAGATCTCATCATCGACACGGCCACCGACGATACCCAATTCAACCTTTCCAGACCTCAAGTCATCAAGAACGTCCCGGCTATCCCCGATTTTCATATGGAGAGAGATTCCTGGGTGTTTGAGTTGCAAAACCGGCAACAGACAGGGGATCAAATAATTGGCTGGAATATTACTGGCTCCAAGCTTGAGTGTGGCTTTTTCCAGACCATGCAGACCCGCCATGGCTTGAGTTAAGACATCCCGCTCAGCCAGCACCCGTCGGGCATGTTGCAGAAAAACTTCCCCTCCAGCTGTCAGAAAAATCCCCTTACTGGTTCGATCCAGAAGTTGGGTATCAAACTCTTCTTCAAGAGCGGCAATATGTTGGCTGACCGTTGACTGAGTTAGAGAAATAAGCTCTGCCCCACGCGAGAAACTCCTTGTTTCCGCAACTGCAATAAAAAGTTCAAGTTGACGCAATGTCATATGCTTTTCCCATTTGATTTTTTCAATAGAGCAGATAAAAACAAAACAATTGTCATTTACTGCGGCTTTTTTCAAATACCCCCGGAGCCACAATGCGCTGTTTGGGCCAAAAATTGGGGTATAAAAATATCCCACCACTATCCCGGTGGGATATTTTCCTTGAAGGGTTCTGGCTATAAGGTTGGTAAAAATTAACTGGTTAATTTTCTGGTCGCAACTCAAATTTGACCGGCTACCGGGAAAACCTACTCAGCCTTCAAAGTCTGAATAAAGCTGTCAGCTTCTTTCATCGACAGCTCCATATCACGAATCAAGCGCGAAACATCTGTCTCAAGCCGACTCAGTGCAGTCTGCAGGGAAGCAATCGCCCGGGCATTGAGGTTGTGTTTGAGGAACAAGACCTGATCTCGAAGGGGATCCAGCACAGGGTCAATTTTCGCTTCTGCCTTTTTCATCGCCCCGATCAATTTATAGTAATGCGCTTTGGTCTGCTTCAGTTGTTTTTCGCTCGATTGGCGCAGACTGGCGCTGCTGTACTGATCAAGCTCCCCTTCCCACTCCTTGAACAAAGCGTCAGCCACATCTTCGACCGCAGCAACCCGATCACGTACTTCTTCAGCCTGATCTTCACTCTTATCCAGCTCTTTCTTCAGCTCTTTATATTTATCTTCCAGCTCACCACCCTGAAAATTTATCACGCTGCTGAAATGTTCTAGAGCCGAAGTAAATTGTTCCTTTGTTTCCTGCTGACTGTCACGCGCCTCAACAACGCGGTCTACCAAAATATCACGCTTATGAACGCCAATCTTTTCCATGGCACCATAATAAACTCCACCACAGCCACTGACCAGCAGCAGCAAGCTCATAATAAAAAAAACGTTTAGAGGTTTTTTCATCAGCATCTCCTTAATTCAATAAAAACAGCAAAAGCACGTGTGCTTAAATCTAGCCTAACAGAAAAAACCATGGAGTCCAGAAAGCAGGAACCACTTTGGCGGACATTGAAAATGGAATCAGCAGCTGTCAATCCACCTTAACTCCGAAACGTCTTATCCGGCTGGCATTCAGTTTACTTTCGCGACCGATAATCTTGAGTGCCTCGGCAGCGGCATCAGAAATCTGCTTCTGGTATTCGGTAGTTCCGCCCAACCGGCTGAATTTTAAGCAGAGATCCACGTATTGCGAAAGCTTTGGCCCTTTCTGAGCTTTAAACAGCTCAACGTACTCATGAACCGGAGCTTGAGATAAGAGCAGTTCTTCCTCATCGCTACAGTTTTCATCCGCCAGCAAAAGATCACAAATTTCCTGCAACGAGCGTTTTGCCCTGAGTGATTCCTGTTTTATTCTGAACTTGCTGATAACCTCCCCATCCTTGATCTGTCCTGGCAATACCGAAGAATCCAGATTGAACAGTTCTGTATCCGCGCGTCTTTTATCGATATAGAGGTCGATAATTTTCGTCGCCAGTTTATCCTTGCCGAGATACCTGAGCAGGCGCACAGCGCCATCAAGATTTACAGGACTGATATATTTGGCATTGTTCTTAAAACTATCGGACAGGCAGGCAACAACATCCTGAGAATCCTCGTTAAATGATTCATTAAACTTGCGCCAGGCTTCCTGGAAAGAATGCTCTGAACGTGCGGCCAGAATTCTTTCATTGAGCAAAGCAGCCTCTTGCCGAAAGAGCCTCTCATCCAGATATCCATTTTCGACCAGGCTTGCAATCTGGAGATCAAACTCGTCAATAGAAAAGTTATCGTACTGTCGCAAGACGGCGCACCATGTCTGTTGCTGGGTCGACAAGGAAACGTCGTCATCAAGCTCACTGAAAGCGCTCGTGCGGCTGATTACAAAATTATATTCAGGGGCATCGCTTGACTGACTGTAATAGCACCAGGTAAGAAGAGTCAGTGTTCGCAACGCCTGAGACATTACCTGATCCTCATATTGCTTGATCAAAGGCACCAATAGAGCCGCGAGCTTTTCTATTTTTTTGATGATGCGAATATTATTAATTTTCAGTTTAACAATATTTTCACCCAACAAGGTGCCGGTTTTCCCGCTGGCCAGCGCAATTTCAACACAATCTTTTGCTGTCGGGGCAAAGCGTAGTTCGGTATCAATCACTTTTTCTCGCAGCTTGACATAGTCGATTGAAGAATCTGCGCTCAGGCTTTCATCGTTCAGAATCAGCACAATCTTACATTTTTTCTGCTCTTTCAGCTGCGAGATCAACCCCAGGATATCCTGCGCTTCTATACTTCTGCCTTTACGTTCAAAGTCATCAATACAGATGATGGTTTTTTCCAGAGAAAGAAATGCCAGTGAATCGATCATTGAACGGTACTGTTCAACCGTCGAACCGGAGGGGATCAGTTGAAAAGATTTTTTACCGAAAGACTGCAGCAGTTGCGTCGTATTGGACTTGAAACTCTCAACCGTCGGTTTTCGACCGATCGATCCTCTATTCACCATATTTTCAAAAATTGAAAATTTCAGATCATCCAATGAATTGATCCCAAACAGGGACACATAAGAATATTTTCCGAGCGCAATCTTATTCTTATTTTTCGCCGCCGCCAGATAGGTACTCCAGGCATAGGTCTTACCCACCCCCCAGGCCCCTTTGATCGACATCACTTCTGGTGCTTCACTGGCCAGAAACCGTCCAATCTGATCTTGAATGACTTCAATCGACATAAATCCTCATTTCACCAAAAATCATCTCAGAAGCGATTTGCCAAAGCCAGACGGAGGCCTAAAACAATCAGCACGACACCCATGACCCGTTCAGCCCAGTGCCCGAAACGCGAAAAGCCCCGCTGCACGCGGGCCTGAGTCAGAACCAGGCTAAGACCGCAAAACCAGACTCCGGTTGCCAGCGACATGTACAGTCCATAGACCAGTTGAACATTTTGCGGAGTGTCCGGCTTGATAATCACTGAAAACAGGGAAAGAAAAAACAGCGTCGCTTTCGGGTTGAGCGCATTGGTCAAAAAACCGATGCGTAATGCTTTAGTAATCGAAGAGTCCTTTAAGGCCCGGCCATCGGTAGCAGCGCCGACTCTAGCAGGGCTGGCACTTAACGATTTCCAGCCGATATAGAGAAGGTATCCGGCTCCCACCAGTTTTATGAGATTAAACAGTTGAACAGACTGGGAAATAATCAATCCCAACCCCAGGAGGGTATAAGCGACATGGATCAGAATTCCCAACCCGATACCGATACTGGTCCAGATTGCCGCCCTGCGCCCGGCAACCAGACTCTGCCTGAGAACCATCGCAAAATCGGGCCCGGGACTGGCAACAGCCAGGAGATGAACCACCGCTACGGTGATAAACTCACCGAGATATTCCATTGTTCACCCCCATCAATTCTGCCATTTGCGCTCTGAACTTCCCCGCCCCGCCATTGGCAGGATGGCGCACCTTTGTCGCCTCAATTTCGAGCTCCCTAAATTGTAGCGCTGATTTTTCCCCAATGGCAATGATCTGCCTGAACTGGGCTAATGCTAACAGTTGCTTCAGAGCCTGATGGCCGGCAGCCAACTCTTCATCCTTGGGGGTCCGGTTGCTCAGCAGCCCCTTTTGCGGCTGATAAGGGTGCCAGGGAAAAGCGTTCCACAAGACAACGCGCCGGGGATCAATCCCCTGATCGGCAAAAAACCCCCATACAATTGTCGCGGTTGGTTCGGTAAATCCGAGCGGACGTACATCCGGACGGCTGGTGCGTTGCGGCAATAGGTCACGAAAAACCATCTCCGGATGCAAATTTTTGTGGCCCAACCCGCCCAGCAGCAATCGCTCAGAAGTCATTGGTATCCCACTGAAATGCCCACCCTGATAACCAATGGCTTCAGCACAAAGGAGACTATCGGCGACACCAATCCGCTCCTGTAAATAGTGGAGGAGTTGTGTCCGTCGGACCTGGGCACCCTGATGATCCAGATCGTTGTCCCTATCGACATCGTTCCAGGGATTAAAAACCGCAGCGGCACTGTAGTTGCTCAGCGAAGCAACAAACTTTTCAGGCATGGGTCACATCCTGCAGCAAAATAAAGGGCTGAACAATCAGCATCCGAAACGGCTTATCTAAAGCGCTCTCCCAACTGGCAAGCTGTTCTTTCACCGGCTTACCAAGCTCACCCTTGAAAATCCAGTTTTCAA
>JAPHSA010000287.1 GCA_026193235.1 Deltaproteobacteria bacterium
TTGCAGCGTTATGGTAATGAATTTATAGAAGAAATTGTCGGTTTTCTTTGCCGCTGAACAGCGCTTAGAGGGAGTTATTTATGAAAATTGTATCATTCAACGTGAATGGGCTACGGGCGCGGTTTCATCAGTTGCAAGCTCTGGTTGAACAACATAACCCGGATATTATTGGTCTGCAGGAAATCAAGGTTCATGACACAGAGTTCCCTCATGAGCAACTGGCAGAACTCGGCTACCAGATCGTGCATCATGGGCAAAAGGGGCACTATGGTGTGGCGACGATGTCCAAGCTGACTCCAGTAGAAGTTCAAAAAGGTTATCCTGGTGAAAAACCTGACCATCAACGGCGCTTGCTGATTACCTCATATCGACTCAAGGATGGTACTGCTTTGCGGGTTGTTAATGGCTATTTCCCCCAGGGTGAGAACCGTGAACATCCGGAAAAGTTTCCCAATAAGAGAACCTTTTATGCCAATTTACAGCACTGGTTGGAAACGCAAGCTGACCCGAATGAAAATCTGATTGTATTGGGAGATATGAACGTGGCTCCTGAGGATGCTGATATCGGGATCGGTGCAGAGAATGAAAAACGCTGGTTAAAAACAGGAAAATGCTGTTTTTTGCCCGAAGAGCGGGAATGGATCAATGAGGTGTTAAACTGGGGCTTGATCGACACCTATCGAGCCAGGATTGTGGAAGGCAGTGATAGATTCAGCTGGTTCGACTATCGCTCACGCGGGTTTGACCAGGATCCCAAGCGGGGGCTGCGGATCGACCTGATTCTGGCGACGCCACCACTGAACGCCTTATGTACCGATAGCGGAATTGATTATGCTCTACGGGCAATGGAGAAACCCTCCGATCACTGCCCGATCTGGGCGGAATTTTCTCTGTCCCTGTAGGGTCTCAGTGAGGTCAAGCAAAATGCCGACAATATGGGCGGTAAACATTGATAACCTGTGCTACAGAGCAGTAACTTTTCGCTACGTTCAACTGGTTCGCTGAGCTGGCCCTGAGGTGGTGAATGGAGTCCTTCGCGCTCACTGTTTTGGCTGCCGATGCGATCCTGCTGTTGCATGTGTTATTCGTCGGTTTTGTCCTGGTTGGTCTTGCCCTTATCATCGTTGGGAAGGTGCGTTCGTGGTCTTGGGTTAGGCATCCCTGGTTCCGATTAGCTCATCTTGTCGCAATTGGTGTGGTCATCATGCAATCGTGGCTTGATGTCATATGCCCGCTCACTACTCTGGAAAACGCGCTGCGTTTACGGGCTGGGGGTGTCGAATACTCCAATTCCTTCATATCACACTGGCTTGAAGCCATTTTGTATTATCAAGCACCCGCATGGGTTTTTGTCGTTTGTTATACGGCATTTGGTGTCCTGGCTGTGGCCTGCTGGTTTTTTGTTCCTCCGCGATCATTTACTAAACTGGGCTGACCGGGCGGTTTGATCGGAACCGAAACAAGTAGAGGCCACTCAACACCACAAATCCAGCACTGATAAATAGCGCGGTGAACCCGGCGAACTGGCCGATGGTACCTAGGATCATTGCCCCCAGAAAGGCGCCGGAATCGATCCCCCCGGTGAAGATGCCGGTAACTTTTCCCCTGACAGCATAGGCCTCACCCCTGACCGCCATAGCATTCAAGGCAGGGAATAACAGGCCGTGACCGATGCCAAAAAGAAAACCAACGACCAGGAGGAACAGATTGCCATGCACCAGTGGCACCATGAGCAATCCTCCAGCAGCCAGGCCTAGTCCCCAGGGGATGATCTGGTTTTCACCAATGCGGTCTGCCAGCCGACCAGCAACAAAGCGGATACTGACGGCCGCACAGGAATAAGCCAGAAAGTAGATTGAGATAAAGCTGAGAGCTCTTTGCTCTGCAAACGGAGCAATAAAATTACCGGTCGCAGCCAGCCCGAAGCCGAACAGTAAGGCCAGTCCACCAACGACCAGTTGTTTGCGGGTTTTTAAGAGAGCGAAAAATGAAGGAGATTTGATTGTTGAAGAGGGTTGGAGGTGATGGTGATCTTTTACCGGAATTTGCAGGAGCAGAGCAAATGCCGCCAGCCCCGAAGTTGCCAGAAAAAAAGTAGTAAAGCCGTAGGTATCAATAATCACTTCGGCAATCATCGGCCCGATTGCCAAACCAATCAGGCCGGAAGTGCCAAAAATGCCAATTCCTTCATTGAGACGGTTAACTGGAATCAGATCAACGACAAAGGTAAAAACGGCGGTAAAACAGATCGCCAGGCCGATGCCATGCACCACACGGATAAGCAGGAGCAGCAGATAATCATCGGTCAGCGGTGCTTTAAGGAAAAGATGCATCAGGGGGAGCAGGGTCATAATAAGGCAGCCGATTGTATAACTGCGCTTGCGTCCGATGTGGTCAATCATGCTTGAAACCCAGGGCCGGGATAAAGCCGAAGCACAGGCAAAGGCACCCATGATGATCCCGATATCCTGGTTGTTGCCCCCGTGCTGGGTGATATACAGGGGAAAAAGAAAGAAAGCAGCAAAGCTGGCCACGTGAGCAAGGTTGGCAAAAAAGAGGGCAATAAATGCCGGCGTGTAAAGGGTCATGGTTTTCCAGTTTATGCGAAAATTTCTGCGCCCTGTAGGGTGAGCAGAGCGACGGTCAGATAACGTAAGGCTTTCCCTGTTGTAACCAGCAGAAAAAAGCGCGTGATTGGTGTTTTTAGTGTACCCGCGATTACGCAGAGTGGATCACCGATAATCGGCAACCAGGCCAGCAGCAGCGACCAGCTGCCGAACCGTTTGAACCAGAGCTCAGCCCGTTGTTGCTGCGAGTTATCGATGCGTAACAGTTTATGGGTCAGCCAGTTACTGCTCCAAGAGCCAATCAGATAGTTAGTCCCAGAGCCAAGGCTGTTGCCAAGAGTTGCGACCAGAACAGACAAACCCGGTTGACTGCCACTGAGTAAAAGAGCGACCAGTAACCACTCAGAACCAAGTGGCAATAGGGTTGATGCACCGAAGCTGACGATAAAAAGTGAGATCAGCCCATACTCAAGTAAGAATTCCGCCATGGGCGGCATCATACGCTTTAAGCTGATAACTTTAAAGCACTTGTTCCGAGAACTGGCTGGGTGTAAGTTAGCTGTTTTAAAATGTTCAGAGAGGGATGCCGTTCGATGGATAAAGGACAGGTTTTCGACAAAATAAAAACCCTGCTGGAGATGATTAAATTTTCGCACACGGTCTTTGCTTTCCCGTTTGCTCTGATGGGCGTAGTGCTGGCGTCGCTGGCTAGTGGCAAAGCTCCCGGCTTCGGCCAGGTCTTCTGGATCTGTGTCGCCATGGTTGGCGCACGCACTGCTGCAATGGGGTTGAACCGGTTGATTGATGCACGAATCGATGCCGACAACCCGCGGACCGCTGATCGCCATATTCCGGCGGGGAAAGTGTCGATAATGGAAGCGGTTCTGTTTGTCCTGGCCGCTCTGATACTTTTCTTTTTTGCGGCCTGGATGCTGAATCCGCTTTGTTTCAAGCTGGCTCCGATTGTCGTTGGCTTTTTTGTGCTCTATGCCTACTGCAAGCGGTTTACTCATTTTGCTCATCTGGTATTGGGGATCTGTCTTGCTGCCGCACCCATCGGTGCCTGGGTTGCCCTACGGGGAGACCTTGGCTGGCCGGTTCTATCCCTGGGGGTAGCAGTGCTTTTTTGGGTATCCGGTTTCGACATCTTTTACGCTCTGCAGGACTATGAGTTTGATGTAGAACATGGATTACATTCAGTGCCTTCGCGGTTGGGAAAAGAAAAATCGTTTTTACTGGTGCGAATTTTTCATGGATTGATGCTTTTTTTTCTGTTGTTAGTGCTGCCGGGTAGTGGACTGGGCTGGATTTATTTTACCGGGGTTATCGTCGTTGCCTGTCTGCTGGTTTATGAACACCTGCTGGTTAAGCCAGATGATCTCTCTAAGCTGGATGCGGCATTTTTTAATATGAACGGCTACATCAGTATCACCATTTTTGCATTTACCCTGGTTGATGCGATAGTCTGAGCGGATGAAAAATATTGTTGTCGGCATAACCGGAGCTTCCGGATCTATTTATGGCCTGCGTCTGGTTGATGAGTTGTTGCGTGCGGAGCATCAGGTCGCCATTTTGTTGACCAATGCCGGTCGCCAGGTTTTAGCTTTTGAAACGGGTTTGGCTTTAGCGGAAACGCCGCAAGAATGCCTGGAGCAATTAAAGGAGTATTACCAA
>JAPHSA010000152.1 GCA_026193235.1 Deltaproteobacteria bacterium
AGAGTCTTGGAGGACCAAGGCTTTTTTGTTGTCGATAATCTCCCCCTGGTGATGTTGCCGGATTTTATGCAGCGGACCCAAGTAGATTTGCTTCCTAATACTGATGTTGCTGTTGTCATCGATGTTCGCAATCGAGCTTTTTTGACTGATCACGAAGGAATTTTTAAGCAACTCAACACACAGGGTTATCATCTGGATATTTTGTTTTTTGAAGCTGCTGATGAAGTGTTGCGTCGACGCTATTCTGAAACCAGGCGTTCTCATCCGCTTTCAGCCTCAGAAACTGTTCAGGCCGGAATCGACCGCGAGCGTCAGCAGTTACATGCTTTGCGGGAATCAGCAACGCAAATCATTGACAGCAGTAATCTGAGCACTCGACTCCTGCGCGAGCTGGTACTCGATTTTCTTGGGGAAAAGCATGAGGCCCTGTTAAATGTCAGCCTGGAATCTTTTGGCTATCGCTATGGATTGCCTCCTACCTCCGATTTAGTTTTTGATGTGCGTTTTTTGCCGAATCCACATTATATTGATGCCTTGCGTCCCTTAACGGGATTGGATCAAAAATTACGTGAGTATGTCCTGACTCAACCAGCCTGTCGAGATTTTCGTCGGCACCTGGACCCACTCCTCGGATTTTTAATGCCGCACTATCGCGCCGAAGGGAAAAGCTATTTGACCCTTGCAATCGGTTGCACCGGTGGGCGCCATCGGAGTGTTTCGATTGTTGAGGATCTCTACCAGGATTTCCCCGATTCAGAGGCCGTTTTACGGGTCAATCATCGTGATATTAATAAAGGTTAGCTGATGATCGGTGTTGTTATTATTACCCATTCCCGTCTGGCTCATGAGCTGCGCAATGCCGCAGAAATGATTCTCGGAGAACTCGAAGCGGTTGAGCCGATCAGTATTGATCGTGACATGTCGGTCAGTCTGGCGAAAGAAACTCTGATAAATGCACTCAGCAGGGTTGATAGTGGGGGTGACGGCACCATTATCTTGACGGATCTTTTTGGTGGAACGCCGACCAATATCAGCGCTGAATTTCTCCGGCCGGGTCACGTGGAAATCCTGACCGGAGTCAATCTGCCGATGCTCATCAAATGTGTTGGAGCGCGTTCCGGGCAATCAGTCGATGATCTTGCAATCATGCTTAAAGATTATGCGCGCAACGCAATTATGCGGCCTGCTGAGCTGCTCCGTTCAGTAGAGGCCTAGGCTGTTATGAAACTGGTGCTGACCCGTATAGATAACCGCTTAATCCATGGGCAGGTTCTGGAGGCCTGGGTCCCCTTTGTTAACGCAGACTGTATTCTTGTAGCCAATGATGAGCTGGCAGCAAACCCGTTAAAAAAAATGATGATGAAGGCTTCAGTGCCAAGTCGTATGCGGGTCGAAATTGACACGATTGAACAGATTATCGCCTTGCTTGATTCCGGCGAACTGGGTCGCCGCAGAACCCTTTTATTGTTCGCCACAACTGCTGATGCTGTTCGTGCCTATCGTGGGGGCTTGGTTTACGAAACTCTGAACCTTGGTAATCTGCATGCAGATAAAGGAAAAGCCAGGTTAAGCTGCACGGTTTTTTTAGATCCGGCGGATATGGATGATCTGGAGTTGCTTGATCAGGCCGGGGTGAAGGTGACCGCGCGCTGTATCCCCGCTGATGGAGAACGCCCCTGGCGGAAGTTGATTGCTGCGCTAAAGGAGACGGATTGATTTCTGTTGACCTCTTACTTGGAGCACTGATTGCGACCATCTGTGGGCTTGATCGCGTTGCTATTTTACAGTTCATGCTCTCACGGCCAATTGTTGCAGCTCCGTTGGTTGCACTCGTCTTGGGTGAACCGGTGGTTGGGCTGCAGGTTGGTCTGTTGGTCGAGCTCTTATGGCTGGCCAGGCTCCCGGTCGGTGCGGCTGTCCCGCCTGATGATACCCAGGTAGCGATAGCCAGTTCAGTTATGGTGATAGTGTCGGGACGGTTTCTGAATGCCGGTGGAATCGAACTGATCCTCATCTGTTTGCTTGTTGCTCTCCCATTGGGGAAAGTTGGACAGTATTTTGAACATTACGCCAGGCAATACAATGTGCGTTTGTCCAAACAGGTCGAATTGGCTTTAGAAAACGGTTCAATCAGAGCAGCTGAGTGGCAACACCTACGCGGTCTCATCAGCTTTTCATTGGCAGCCATTGCGACCTATGCCGTGATTCTTGCCGGGGGACTGACTCTGGTGCCATTGATCTGGCCCCTGCTCCAAGGGCCATTAAGCTATTCAAGTGACTGGGTGGCGCTGGCAATGCCGCTTATTGGAATCGCTGTCATTCTCGGGACTATCAACGTTAGCCGGGCGATTACTCTTTTTTGTGCTTCTTTTGGTATGGCCTTTTTATTGATGTGGTTGGTGTAGTTATGGCCCTTTCGTGGAAAACACGTCTGCACATCTGGCTTCGACTGTTGCTGCTTCAGGCAAGCTGGAATTTTGAACGGTTGCAGGGCCTCGGATTCTTTTACGCACTTTTACCTGGTTTAAAAAAACTCTATCCCAAAGAGGACGTGTTGGCCGTCAGTCAGCGACATGTCGGCTATTTCAATACCCACCCATATCTGGCTCCGTTGGTCGCAGGCGCCGTTTTAAAGCTGGAAGAAGAGCGAGCCTTAGATTCTACCGGTGAACATATCGAAATTGATGAGTTTAAAGAAATGGTCGCAGCTCCTTATGCCGCGATCGGGGATGCGCTGTTCTGGGGAGGATTACGACCACTGGTTGCAGGGATTTCGCTGTTCTTTGCGGTCAAGGGGATTCTTTGGGCGCCAGTGATTTTTATCCTGCTCTATAACCTTGTCCCCATGTGGTTCAGAATTGGATTCTTCGTTCGCGGTTATCGTCAAGGATTAAAGTCGATTGAATTTGTTCAGAAGCACTGTTTGCCCGACTGGGCAATCCATACGAAAGAAGCTGCTGTTGTCGTGCTGGGTGGGCTGAGTGCCTTCATGGTTTTCTCCCATTTAAACCAGCAGCACCTCCCTAATTGGTTGGGTTTGTTAACACTTTTTCCAATGATCTTGTTGGGCCTGGTGGCGCGTAAAGGGATCTCAACTTTATTATTGATATTTTTGACTGCTATCAGCATTTTTCTGGTCGGATTATTCTGGGCCGATCTGGCTAACTGGCTTGCTTTATAGAGGGGTTGTCTTTGCTGTGTTAAATCGTTCTTTTACTATAAAAAACCGCTTGGGCTTGCATGCCCGGGCTGCAGCGCAGTTTGTTCAGACTGCAAATAAATTTATTTCAGAAGTAAGGTTGGTCAAAGATGATGTTGAGGTCAACGGGAAAAGCATCATGGGCATTTTACTTCTTGCAGCGCCGAAGGGAACTGATGTGTCAGTCGCAGTAGAAGGTCAAGATGAAGAAAAAGCGATGGAGATGATCGCTGAACTGATAGAGGACGGTTTTGGGGAAGACTAAGATCACAGAAGATACTTATCTGGTCGGTATTGGTGTTTCACCAGGCATTAGTATTGGGGAAATCAGCCTGGTTGACCAACGGCCATTTATTGATGAAGCTTTGATTGGTCAGGATGAGATCGATACGGAAATACTGCGTTTTCATCAGGCAGTTGATCTGGCCAAAAAGCAACTGCAGAAAATTAAACAAACGGTATCCAGACAGCCCCATCTGCGTGAGCATCTCTATATCCTTGACACCCACATACTGATTCTTGACGATGATATGCTGATTCAGAACACTGAAGAGGCAATTCGTCAACAGCTGAATGCCGAAAGCGCGTTAACCAAGGTTCTCGATCAATTCCGAGCATTGTTTGACGATATCGAAGATGAGTATTTACGCGAAAGACGTTCCGATGTAGATGCGGTTGGTGAGCGGCTGTTGAGGATTCTGACTGGTGTCAGTGAACGGTCGATCGGCAAAATAGGGAGCAAATCCCTGGTTGTCGCCCATGATCTCTCCCCAGCGGAAACCATGCAGATGGATCGTTCAAAGATCCTTGGTTTTATCACCGATAAAGGCGGCCGCACCTCACATACTGCAATATTGGCCCGCTCTCTGGATCTCCCCGCTGTTGTCGGATTAGAATCAGTAACCGCACTTGTTGATGATGGAATGCCGGTTATTATCGATGGTTCGACCGGTGTTGTCATTCTCAGGCCCTCAGAAGATACCTTTAAGGAATATTTAAAGCGTAAACAGCACTATGAATATCTCGAGCATGAGCTGGAATGCTATCGGGACCTGCCAACGATCACGACAGACAACGTAAAAATTTGCCTCCGGGCAAATTTAGAAATTTCGAGTGAGTTTCAGTTGGCTCTAAAACATGCGGCTGAGGGCGTTGGTCTGTATCGTACCGAGTTTCTCTTTCTCGGGCGTAATGAGCCTCCCTGTGAAGAGGAACAGTTTCAGGCTTATTGTGAAATCCTCAAGCAAACGGGCGAAGAACCGGTTACGATTCGAACGCTTGACATCGGCGGGGATAAATTTGTTTCCGAATTAAATCTGAAAGATGAAGCAAATCCGGCAATGGGACTGCGCGGAATCCGCTTTTCTCTGCGGGAAGAACAGCTCTTTAAGGTGCAGCTCAGAGCGATTCTTCGGGCTTCAGCCTGTGGTCGAGTGCGGATCCTTTTCCCCATGATCAGTGGTGTTGCCGAGGTGCGGGCCTGCAAGCAAATTTTAACAGAGGTACAAACCCAGCTGGATCGGGAAGGGGTGAAATATGACCCCGATATTTCAATCGGTATCATGATTGAAACTCCATCAGCCGTCATTATCGCCCATCTACTTGCGCAGGAAGTTGATTTTTTCTCGATTGGAACAAATGATCTGATCCAGTATACTTTGGCTGTTGACCGTGGTAACGAGTTTGTTGCCTACCTCTATGATCCCTTGCACCCTGCAATTATCAGAGCTTTAAAAGCGGTCTGTGATGCTGCCAATGAGGCTGGGATTCCAGTCTGTATCTGTGGCGAAATGGCCGGTGAACCGTTGTATGCAATGGCACTGGCCGGGTTGGGGATCCATGAGTTTTCAATGAATCCAGCCTGCATCCCAAGGGTGAAACGTGTGCTGCGTAAAATTTCAAAAACGGAAGCGGAGCTGTTTGTCGAAAAATTACTCGCGCTTCCAGTCAGTAAAGATGTGGCTAATACTATCGACCGTGAGATGCGGGCCCGTTTGCCGGAGATCTTTGGTCAGCCGCTGATTTAGATAAAAACTGTTGACACCCATAGGCGCGATTAATAGGATGCGCTCTTCGCAATTCACACAAATATATAGATTTGGAGGAATAGGTAGATGGCGATGACTGATTTTTTATTTACTTCAGAGTCTGTCGGTGAAGGTCACCCTGATAAGGTGGCTGATCAGATTTCTGATGCTGTTCTTGATGCTATTCTTGAGCAGGATCCCAAGGCCCGCGTTGCCTGTGAAACCATGGTGACAACCGGCATGGCGATTATCGCCGGTGAGATAACAACAACGGCTTATGTTGAACTTCCTGCCATTGTGCGCCAGACTATCAGGGAAATCGGTTACGATGATTCGGCCATGGGTTTTGACTGCGAAACCTGCGCAGTTTTGACATCAATTGATCAGCAGTCTCCAGACATCTCTCAAGGGGTAACTGAAGGGGAGGGCCTCTATAAGGATCAGGGTGCCGGAGATCAGGGGTTGATGTTTGGTTTTGCCTGTAACGAGACTCCTGAGTTGATGCCGATGCCGATCACCTTGGCTCATAAATTAACAAAAAAGCTGGCCGACGTAAGAAAAAGCGGAAAATTGAATTTCTTGCGCCCGGACAGTAAATCGCAGGTTTCGATACAGTACATTGATGATAAACCGACCCGCATTGATACTGTGGTCATCTCTTCACAGCACAGTCCGGATGTGAGCTATGATGACCTCAAAGAAGCGATTATTGAAGAGGTTGTCAAGCCGATCCTTCCGGTCGCGTTGGTTGACAAGGACACCCGTTATCTGATTAATCCCACCGGGCGTTTTGTTGTCGGCGGCCCGATGGGTGATTGTGGCCTGACCGGTCGGAAAATTATTGTTGATACCTACGGTGGCCAGGGCTCCCACGGTGGAGGTGCGTTCAGCGGCAAAGATCCCTCTAAAGTTGATCGCAGCGCCTCCTACATGGCACGCTATGTTGCAAAGAACATTGTTGCATCTGGTTTAGCACGGAAATGTGAGGTCCAGTTAGCTTATGCAATTGGGGTTGCCGAACCGGTATCAGTGATGATCAATGCTTTTGGAACCGGAAAGATTCCTTCGAACAAGATCGCTGAAATTGTTCGTCAGGAGTTTGATATGCGTCCGGCGGCAATTATTGAACAACTTGATTTGTTAAAACCGATCTACCGCCAAACTGCCGCCTATGGACACTTCGGCCGTGAACTCCCTGGTTTTACCTGGGAGGTGATAGATCGGGCTGCATCGCTCAGAGCCAGGGCCGGTCTGTAAAATTTGTAGGTTAGTATCTCTCACAGGCAAGCCATCGGGCTTGCCTGTTCTGTTTTGCCTACTTGTGGCTTAATCTCGAAAGCGCTTGCCCAGATCATCATACTGATCAATCCGCCGGTCACGGAAAAAAGGCCAGATTCTGCGAACCTTTTCGGTCTGCTCGAGGTTTATCTCTGCGCAGAGGACCTCGTCTCTCTCTGCTTCTGCCTGCTTAAGTATTTCTCCCTGACATCCGGCAACAAAACTTCCCCCCCAAAATTGTGTTCCAGCAGTATTGCCGCTTGGGTCAGCTTCGTAGCCAACCCGATTGACAGAAATGACCGGGATGCCATTGGCGATCGCATGGCTCCTTTGAATTGTCAGCCAGGATTCTTTTTGCCGTTGCTGCTCCTGGTCGTTATCCTGAGGATCGTAACCGATCGCGGTCGGATAAATAAGCATATCCGCTCCAGCCAGGGCCATCAAACGCGCCGCTTCAGGGTACCACTGATCCCAACAAACCAGCACACCAAGATTGCCAACGGAGGTAACAATGGGTTTAAAACCAAGATCACCGGGGGTGAAATAGAATTTTTCATAATAACCTGGATCATCCGGTATATGCATTTTTCGATAAATTCCAGCAATGGTGCCATCTTTCTCAAGAACAACAGCGGTATTATGGTACAGCCCTGCGGCACGTCGTTCGAAAAGGGAGACCACCAGAACAACCGCTAATTCTTTTGCTACGGCAGCAAATTGTTGGGTAACTGGCCCGGGAATTTCTTCTGCCAAATCAAAATTATCGGTGTTTTCGGTCTGGCAAAAATATGTGGTGCAATGGAGCTCCTGAAGAATTATTAGTTCGGCATCCTGAGCCGCTAATTTACGTATCCCCTGGAGGCTTTTCTCGATGTTGAGCTGAGGCTCTTCGCAACAGCTTTGCTGTACAAGGCCGATTTTCAACTTTTTCATGCCAGGACTCCGTGTGGTAGTTGCATGGAAATACAGTGCAAGGATCCATGCTGCTGAATCAAAGCACGACAGTCAATACCGATAACCTCTCTCCCCGGGAAAGCTTTGCCAATGGTTTCGATAGCAACTGCATCAGCCGGATCCTGGTAAGTTGGCACCAGAACAGCTTTGTTGATGACCAGGAAGTTTGCATAAGTGGCCGGTAACCGCTCTGTTCCCTCATAACAGGCCTGCGGCCAGGGCAGAGGCAGCAGGCGGAATGGCTGGCCCGTGCTGGTTTTAAAGTTTGCAAGCTGCTCTGCCATTTTTCTTAATTCCGGATAATGTTCATCCTCCGGCAGATCACAGCGCACATAAACAATCGTGTCATCCGGGCAGAGTCGCGCCAGAGTATCGATATGAGAATCGGTATCATCCCCGGCTAGCCAGCCGTGATCGAGCCAGAGGCAGTGAGAGATCCCGCACAGACTGGCCAAGAGATCTTCCAGTTGGTAACGATCGAGCTGCGGATTGCGATTCGGATGAAGCAGGCAATGAGAGGTCGTCAGCAGCGTTCCCTGTCCATCGGCTTCAATACTGCCACCTTCCATAACCAGATCGATATGCTGTTGTTTCACTGCTAAAACCCCTGAAGCCTGAATTTTAGCATTGACCAGATTGTCCTTGTTTGCCGGAAACTTTTCTCCCCAGCCATTAAAGTTGAAATTCAGCAGTAACGGCTTACCCGAATCCAACACTGTCACTGGTCCGTAATCACGGGTCCAGGTATCATTTGTCTCGATCGAAAGGAGCGAGACCCGCGACAGATCAATCCCCTCAGCAGCCAGTCTGAGGCGAACGGGATCCACCTCCGGGGCAGCAATAATGACGGCTTCAAATCTGGTGATCTGGCTGATCATCTCTACGTAGATTTGCTCTGCCTGCTCAATAATAGGTGCCCAATCTGTTTCATTATGTGGCCAGGCCAGCAGGATGGCGTCCTGTGGTTCCCATTCTGCCGGAAGTCTGCGAGTTGCGGTCTGATTCAGCATTTTCTTCCTTCCAGGCTATTGAAAAATGGTTTGTTCTAAAAGAATCTTGACGCCGATCAGAATAAGTAGGATGCCACCGGTGACTTCAACGCGGGGGCCCCATATAGATCCAAGCCGACGTCCCAACAGCATGCCCGCAATAGTGAGTATCCCGGCAGTCAACCCGATAATCAGGGCAGGGGTCCAGATTTTTATGCCTAAAACGGCCAGGCTTAGACCAATGGCCAGTGCGTCAATGCTGGTTGCTATGGAAAGCATGACGAGCGATAATCCTTTTGTGGGATCTCCTTCTCGTGGTGTATCCTCGTCTCTTTTCCACGCATCCCAGAGCATTTTACTGCCGACACAAAAAAGCAAGGCAAACGCAATCCAGTGATCCACTGCTTCAATCTGTGCCCGCAGGCTGATCCCCGCTAACCATCCACAGACTGGCATAAGGGCCTGAAACAG
>JAPHSA010000128.1 GCA_026193235.1 Deltaproteobacteria bacterium
AGCCCTTCCGGATCATTTAAATAATCCCGGCCACCAAGCATATGCCGCAAAAGATCGGTCCGGGTGACAACGCCAATGAGGACATCCTTCTCGATCACCGGGACGCAGCGTTGATTATGCTCAATAATCCCCTGTTGGAGTTCATCCAACGTTGCCTCGGGCGCAACCGTTTTAAAATCACTGCTCATCACTTCACTGACAGCCATCTTGGTCAATTTATGGTAAGCGGCTTTTTCTACCACCTGACGCGTGGCAATCCCCGCAATCTTGCCGAGTTCATTGACAATCGGCACGGCATTAAAATTAAACCGGGCCATCAATTCGCGGGCCGTTTCAATACTTGCGTCTATCGGCAATGTTTTCACTGGCTGGGACATCAAATCTCTGGCCGCGAACAGCGATCTGACATGTTTCGGAAGCGCTTCTTCCAACTGACTCAATAATTGCACCAGGGGCACATCACGCACCGTAGCTGAAGCCGCAAAGGCATGGCCGCCGCCGCCGAAGTCCTGGAGAAGTTCACCGATGTGAACTTCGGCAATGCGTGAGCGCCCAATCACAAAAATGCGATCTTCCATACGCACGGCAACAATCAAGACATCCAGATTCTCTATATCTTTTAGCTTATGAACCAGACTGGAAATATCGCCGATATAGTAATCGCGAGAGGCGGAGGCAATCGCAATTGCCACCCCCCCCACCAATATTTTTTGACAGGATTTCAGCAGTTCATTGAGCAGGTCAACTTGTTCAGGGGTCATTTCCCGGACAAGAAAATCGGCCACAACATTGAGATTTGCGCCATGTTCGAGCAGAAACGCTGCGGCATGAAAATCCTGGGGGGTGGTCCCGGAAAAAAGCAGATGACCGGTATCCTCATATAACCCGAGCATCATCATGGTCGCTTCATCAGCGGTTGGCTCAATGCCCCTTTCGATGAAAATCTGGGTCATGATCGTGGTTGTTGCGCCGACGTTCTGAATTTTTTCCATGTCCCCCTTGAGAGTATGCTCATCGGCGGGGTGATGATCGTAGATATGGAGTTCAACATCAGGGCGGTGAACAATCTGGGAAAGCTGACCAATCCGCACGGAGCTGCGCACATCCACCAGAATCAACCGGCGGATGGCGTTCAGGTCAATATCGCGAATACCTTTAACGTCGTAGGCATACAGAGTACTTTGCAGCAGAAAGTCGCGCAGACCACTTTCCTGTCCCCCCGGAAAAATCAGGACGGCATCCGGATAGAGCCGCTTAGCGGCAATCATTGATCCGAGGCAGTCAAAATCTGCATTGACGTGGGTGGCGATAACGTCCATAAAAACCCGTTCGAAGTTCGAAGTTCGAAGTGCACGGCGAACGTGCAACCACGAACCTGGAACTAGATTTCGAGGCTGCCAATCAGCTCGTTGATATCCTCAATACCTTCGGCTAGACAGAAATCTTCCAGTTCCTGCAAAATCGTTGTCATGGCATTCGGGTCGACAAAATTTGCCGTACCAACCTGTACTGCTGTGGCGCCAACAATGAGAAACTCCAGCGCATCCAAAGCTCGGGAAATACCGCCGATACCGATGACCGGAATATTAACCGCCTGGACAACCTGATGGACCAGACGCACTGCGATCGGTCGGATTGCCGGTCCTGACAGACCGCCGATAGTATTTGCCAGCCTTGGCCGACGGGTCTTTACATCGACCGCCATCCCGGTCAGTGTATTGATCAAGCTTAAAGCATCAGCTCCAGCTTCTTCGGCGGCCTTAGCGGTCACCTGGATGTCGGTCACGTTGGGGGTCAGTTTGACGATTAACGGTTTAGTGGTTTTTTTACGCACCTGGGAAACCACAGCAAAGACCGCTTGAGGATCGATACCGAAAACAATCCCGCCATGTTTGACATTCGGGCAGGAAATGTTCATTTCCAGCGCGGCAACACCCGGGATATCATCCAGCCGCCCGGTAAGTTCGGCATACTCTTCCGGGGTATTGCCAAAAAAGTTGACGATCACCGGTGTATCAAACTGCTCGAGAAAAGGCATTTTGTGCTTGATGAAAACGTCAACACCGACATTCTGCAGACCAATCGCGTTGAGCATGCCGCTGACAGTTTCACAGATCCGTGGCGTGCTATTTCCCGCTTTGGGCTTGAGTGACAAGCCCTTGGTCACAATCGCTCCCAGACTATTCAAATCGAGGTAAGGCGCGTATTCCTCTCCATAGCCAAAGGTTCCGGAAGCCGGCATGATCGGATTTCGCAATTTGATTCCGGCAATTTCGACTGCCATTTTTGGACGGATGATTTTCTCTTTACGCTTGATCATCGACATCCTCCACAACTATCAGCGCCCCGGTTCTCCGACGCGCCCCAGTCAAGTTGATCGGACTGAAATACCGGCCCGACCTTGCAGGTACAGAGATAACTGGGTTGGGCATCCGTATGTCCAGAACCCTTAACAACACAGCCGAGACAGGCACCAACGCCACAGGCCATCAAGGCTTCCAGCGAAACCTGCAACGGGGTTGCAGAGCGCTTGCAAATTTTCTGGACTGCTTCGATCATCGGCATTGGACCGCAGGCAAAAACCGTCACTTTATTATTTTCCCGCAGTTTACTTTCCAGCACCTGAGTCACTAATCCGGCTTCACCAAGACTGCCATCCTCAGTAGAGACATAAGTCTCGACACCGAGCCGTTCAAATTCGGTTACGGTGATGATATCATCCCGCGTTCTTCCACCCATGAGCAGCCGCACTTTGGATTTTTCCACCAGTTTCTCGGCCAGCATATAAAGCGGAACCAGACCAATTCCACCACCGACCAAAATCTTTTCCTCATCCGAAGCGCCATATTCAAACCCGCGCCCTAGGGGTCCAAGCAGTTCAACCGGATCACCATAGTGCAGCCGCTGCATGATCTCCGTTCCACTCCCTACAACCTTATAGATAATTTCGATGAATTCTTTTGGCGGCATACTGTCACAATCAGCAGGCATGAACCCGGCCCGGAAAATACCGAAGGGGCGACGCAGCAATGGCGGCAGGGCACGCTGGACACGAAACATGACAAATTGTCCTGGTTGGGCGTGTTTGTTGTAATCCGGAGCTAATATCCGCATGCGATAATAGCCTGGAGATATTTCCTGATTCGATAGAACAATTGTTTTGTGATTTTTCATTCAGTTTACTCCTGAAATTTCTGATCCTTGAATTCCCTGACCATCAACAACGCATCTTCACCATCCCGATAATATGCACGGCGCCGACCATCTGTTTTAAAACCAGAGCTTTGATATAAAGTCAGCGCAGCAGTATTACCTGCTCGGACCTCGAGCCAGGCAGATGACAACCCTTGCTCCGCACAACGGTTAAACGCATGATCCAGCAACTGCTGGGCAATCCCCTGACGCCGGAATTGACGAGCGGTCGCAATATTGAGAATTTGCATTTCGTCGGCAATCAGCCAGTAACAGATGTATCCGGCCAACCGGTTGGCAGCCGCACAAGCGTCGAGAAAAGCGGCCGGGTTGTTCAGTTCCTGTTCAAATTGTTCACGCGTCCAGGGCTGAGAATAACTGGCCTGTTCTATTGTTAAAACAGCATCCAGGTCAGCTCTTTCCAGTGCTCTGATATGATATTCTTGTGGCCACAAAGTCTTACGCCATTTGAACGGTTTTCATGCTAAAATCATCTTGCCAACGGGGAGCTTATACGTGCCGCAAAATATCACAGTTCTTCCGCCCGATACAGAAAAAGATCGGCAACAGAAAAAGAGCGGCCGTCTCTGATTCAGATTTTCCAGCATTGACAAGCAAACAAACGGATGGTCTAATGCCGACCATTTTACCGTGCAAGGAGCCTCAGATTGAGCAACGATAAAACCATCACCTACAAAGACGCCGGAGTCGATATTGAGGCCGGAAATCAGTTTGTCAACCTGATCAAACCCCTAGTCAAACAGACCGCACGCCCTGAAGTCCTGAGCGACATCGGCGGGTTTGGTGGCCTCTTTTCTCTGAACAGCACGAAATACCAACGCCCCACGTTGGTTGCGGCTACCGACGGTGTCGGGACAAAGCTAAAACTCGCTTTCATGCTCAATCAGCATGACACGGTCGGCATTGATCTGGTGGCCATGTGCGTCAATGACATCATTGTTCAGGGTGCCGAACCGCTTTTTTTCCTCGACTACTTTGCCACCGCCAAACTGTCCCCAGAACAGGCAGTAGATGTGGTTAAAGGTATTGCTGAGGGTTGCAAACAGGCGAACTGTGCATTGCTTGGTGGCGAAACGGCTGAGATGCCGGGGATGTACTCTAAAGACGAATATGACCTGGCCGGATTCGCTGTTGGGGTGGTTGATAATCATAAAATCATTGATGGTTCAACCATCACTAACGGGGATAAAATTATCGGCCTCGCCTCAAGTGGGCTTCATTCCAACGGCTATTCACTGGCGAGAAAAGTCTTCCTGGAAACGCTCGGCCTTAACCTGGCGGATCAACCGGAAGGGCTCGATAAAACTCTCGGGGCGGAACTCCTGACACCGACCCGCATTTATGTCAAAAGCATCCTTAACCTGATCCGCAATTTTACTCTCAAAGGGATTGCTCATATCACGGGTGGCGGATTGTTGGAAAACCTGCCGCGCATTTTACCCCAACAGTGCAAAGCCGTTATAGATTGCAGCAGCTGGGAAAAACCGGCGATTTTTGAACTGTTGCGCCAGGGTGGCAATATTCCAGTAGAAGAAATGTACCGAACATTTAACTACGGTATCGGCATGACGCTGGTGGTCCCTGAAACTGAAGTGGAAGACATCATGGATCGCTTGGCCGGACTGGGGGAAAAAGCCTATGTCATTGGCAGCATTCAGCCGGCACAGAAACCGGTTGTCGAGCTGAAGTAGGCAGGGTTTTCGTGATGCAAAAAAAATTACGCTTAGCAGTGCTTGCCTCAGGCAGTGGAACCAATCTCCAGTCAATCATTGATCAGAGTCAATCCGGCGCACTTGACGCTGAAATCGTTCTCGTTATCAGCAACAACCCTGGTTCCGGAGCGCTTGAGCGGGCTGAGCAGGCGGGGATTAAGACCCTTTGTATCAATCACCGTGATTTTTCAGCGCGCGAAGACTTCGACCAGGCGGTGGTCGCTGCACTTAAATCCGCTGAGGTGGAGCTGATTGCCCTCGCCGGATTCATGCGGATTATCTCAAGCGTTTTTCTTCAAGCCTTTCCACAACGGATTATCAACATCCATCCGGCACTGCTTCCGGCATTCCCCGGACTCAATGTGCAAAAAAAAGCCCTGGATTATGGCGCGCGTTTTTCCGGATGTACCGTACACTTTGTCGATGATGGCGTAGATACTGGGCCGATTATTATTCAGGCTGTGGTGCCGATCCACGCAGACGATACGGAAGCAGCCCTAGCCGCGCGTATCCTTGAGCAGGAGCACGAAATTTATCCGCAAGCCATACAGTGGATTGCGGAGGGGCGGGTTGAGGTTGAGGGACGCTATGTCCGCATCAGAGCAGCCATGCATTCGGAACAAATCCTGATCAACCCGACTTCATAACTGCGCTGACGTTCGAACTTCGCAGTAAACAACCTTGGATATCGAACAGCTTGTTAAATAAAAGGTCAACATCGAACATGCAACCCCGAACATCAAACCGATTAATTCTGGTCAGCAGTTGTCTCCTCGGCCTGAAAACCCGCTATGATGCAACCGACAATTATTCTCAAGCCGTGGTCGATTTTTTGACGCGGCAAAAACTAACGCCAATCCCGGTCTGCCCGGAACAGCTGGGTGGATTACCAACACCACGCCCAAAATGCTGGTTCAATCATGGCGATGGAAAAACAACTCTGGAGAATAAGGGGTCCCTCTGTGATGAACATGGGAATAACCCGACGATGGCATTTATTCATGGAGCAGAAGAAACACTAAAAATAGCCAGAATGACGAACTGCCGCATGGCTATTCTCCAACAGCGCAGCCCTTCCTGTGGATCAGAGTCAATCTACCTGAATGCCGCGCTGACGAAAGGCATAGGGGTAACGACAGCATTGCTGAAAGAAAATGGTCTTGAAATTTTCGGTGATGATAACTTACCTGTAGAAAACCGCTGAAAATATTTGCATCACAAATAAATGTATGCTACCAATGCTCGTTCGAAACTTTCAGGAGGAATGAAGAGATGTCAAAACAATGTGAAATCTGCG
>JAPHSA010000132.1 GCA_026193235.1 Deltaproteobacteria bacterium
AACCTGCACTATTCTCCTTCCTATTGTCAGCAGTACTCTTTTAATCGCCGAATTCTACGCACATCGTACTTTCCTATCGCATGAAATAAAGACCCTTGCTTCTTCTCTTGCCTCTAACAGTAGTCGCGCTATCGTCCTGGGCCGATATCCTGAGGTAGAAGAGGTCCTTGCATCGCTAAGACTGCAAAAAAATATCCATGCAGCATATATGTTTGACAGTGAAGGTAAGCCGATTGCTGAATACCTCAACCAGCAGAATTTCGAATTGCTCCTGACCTCAATTGAGGCCGATTTTAAATCGATAAATGACCAGTTCTGGACTAGTGCGACTGAGAAGCAAATCGTTTCCTTAGCGCATTTCAGTTTCTTTTTCCCTGTCGTTCACCAGGGAAAAACAGTTGGTTTTCTCTATCTTCTGAGTGATTTGACTTCTTTTTATGTGCGTTTGAATGGAGTGATTTTCGGAATAGCTATCTCATTTTTATTACTTCTGTTCTGTTCATGGTTTATTGCACGGTGGATACAGAAGCCTATATCCGCTCCATTGATACAACTCGCAGCTGTGATGGAGACTGTTTCAGATAAACAAGATTATTCTGTTCGGGCGGAGAAAGTCAGCATAGATGAAGTTGGTGTATTGGTCGATGGTTTCAACCGCATGCTGGGACAAATTGAACAGCAGCAAAAGCAGTTGACCCGACATCAACGGCAACTTGAAAAGGCAGTGACAGAACGTACTACAGCATTACGCGTCAAAGTAGCACAATTAGATAAAGCAAGGCATGAGGCGAACGCTGCAAATGCGGCAAAATCTGATTTTCTTTCAAAAATGACTCATGAATTAAGGACACCGCTAATTGGTGTCCTAGGAATGAATGAACTGCTACAGAGGACACAGCTTGACGAGCAACAGCTCATGCTAACCGGCACGGTTCAGCGGTCTGGCGAAGAGCTTCTACGCCTCATCAATGATGTGCTTGACATGTCGCGAATTGAGGCGGGAAAATTGAGCTTGGAACCGATTGCTGTAGAGCTATACCGGGTCGTAGAGGAGGTGGCTTATCTCCTTTCCCCTCAAACCCGGGAAAAAGGTCTTGAGCTTATTGTCGATATTCCTTTGTCGGCAACTTGGAAGGTTCGCGCCGATGAAGGCCGTATCCGGCAAATTTTGATGAACCTGATTGCTAATGCGGTCAAGTTTACCGACGCTGGTGAAGTGAGCATCAGCTTGAAGTCTGTAAAAAAGGCTGGTGGGATGGGAGCCTTTACGTTTTATGTGTCAGACCGTGGCCCAGGGATGGATGATGAAGTCAAAAGTCAGATCTTCGATGTTTTTTATCAGGCCGATAGTGGCGACACCAGGGAATGCCGCGGGGCCGGGTTAGGCCTGGCTATCGTTAAACAGCTGGTTGACTTGATGGACGGAGAGTTAACTCTGAAGAGCATTCCTGGTCGCGGTAGCAACTTTCAGGTGTCCTTTATTTTTCCGCTGGTTGAAAAAGTTGATTTTGCCCTGCCTGCTGAATTACAAAATCAATCGGTCCTGTTGTGTGTATCTGATGCATCCAGTGCAGCTCTCTTGTGTGCTCGTCTTGATGAACTTTCACTCAGCGTTGATGTCGCCCACAGTGGTTCTGATGCCCTGTACTATCTTCGTGCTGCACAGCAGTCAGGACGAACCTATGAATTCATGTTATTGGGCGACGACGTAGCCCTGGCAGAAGATCAATTGATGTATCAGGTATTGAGAAAAGATCCGGCACTGCGGCCAGTAAGGATGCTTTTGATTTCATCGGATCAGAGTAAAGAAGTAAATCTTTCTCCTGATGAAGTCAGACTTTCTCTTCCGCTGAGTTGGGCTGCTTTTCACACTGCGATCATTCACAGTTGGCAGAGTCTTTATCTTGTTTGTAACCAATCAGCGAGCACAAATATTCAGCCGAAAAGCACGCAAGGTTATTCTTCAGCTGATTAAAAATCTGATGTTATATAAGGATATATTAACCATAGATTTTTACTCCCCCCTTAGCAACGAGGTGATGGAAGTGGCGTTTAATTTTTACTTGCGGTTGTTTGAAAAATATTAAAAGAAGACAATTGATGAGACCTCCAGCTTTTGTAATTATCGTTTTATTTATTTTTGTCTCAAGTATTTTTATTTCCTTGAAGTATGGGAATGTTTTGGCTTTATTGACAATTTCTTCAGACAACCTTCAGGTCAAGCGACCAGCCACACAACAATTGAAGTTAGGAGAGATTGCGAGTGTAGATCTTTACGGAAGTGGGTTTGATCGAAATTTTTCCCTCAACCTGGTTAAAGATGTGACGCACTCTGAGGCCTTGGTAGCTTCTTTCCCAATTGAGGGCGTCTTTAATGATAGCTTGGTTTACAATCATCATCTTTACCTTGGCAGCAATCTGAATGGTATCAAGGTTATCGATCTCAGTCGTCCGCAGAAACCTCAATTAAAAGGGGAGTATTTGTCAGGGCGCTCTATTGTAAACATTCACCGCAAAGGAGATCAGCTTTACTTGGCATGTGGCCGGTCAGGTGTGGCTATCATGCAAATTCAAACGGATGGATTACTTGTTCATGTTGGGGATATACAGACTGGGTCAACCGCCTTAGAGGTCAGAACAGTCAAAGGGTTGCTGGCTGTTGCCGCGGGATCAGGAGGGGTGTTGCTTTACGATATCAACCAACCCGAAGAGGCTGACCTGATCAGCAGTCTGGATGTCGGTGCCTCTGTTGCAACTATCGCCGTTTACCAGGATCTTATTTATGTAGTTGCTCGGAAAAACAACGTCGAAATATATGAGTTTGATGAATCTTGTCAACCGCTGAAGATTGGAGAACTTCTGTTTTTAAGCCCGTCTAAAGATATAAAGGTCATCAATGGCAATTTATATCTAGCGAATGCCAGTAAGGTTTTCAAGTATGATCTAGTTGACCCAAGGCATCCCCGGTTACATGATACCCTGGATAATTTTGGCTCGGCAGACAACATTTA
>JAPHSA010000230.1 GCA_026193235.1 Deltaproteobacteria bacterium
ATCGCTTTGCCGCCATCGCTGAAGAGATGGGCGTCACCCTCAACCGCACTGCCTTTTCCCCGAACATCAAGGAGCGGCGGGATTTTTCCTGTGCAATTTTCGGCCATTCGGGAGACATGATCGCCCAGGCTGCACATATTCCGGTCCATCTTGGCTCCATGCCGCTTTCAGTCAAAGCCGCAATTGATAACTGCAGCATGCAGGATGGCGACATGGTGATGCTGAACAATCCCTTCCAGGGGGGGACCCATCTGCCGGACATCACTCTGGTTGCGCCAGTCTATACCGGGGACGAAGAACCCTCATTCTATGTTGCTAACCGTGCTCACCATGCGGATGTTGGCGGCATGACTTCGGGCTCCATGCCACTGTCAACGACAATTTATCAAGAAGGGATTATCATCTCGCCGGTGAAGATTGTTGAAAACGGCGAGATTGACCGCAAGCTGATGAATTTCCTGCTCACCAACGTTCGCACGCCGATGGAGCGGGAAGGGGATTTCGCCGCCCAGATCATGGCCAACCTGACCGGCGCTGGGCGCAGTCGGGAATTAATTGAAAAATACGGCCTGGATATGGTCAACCTTTATGCTGACAGTCTGAATGATTATTCGGAAAAAGTGACCCGCAGCGCCATTGCCCGCATCCCCGACGGCTGCTATGAGTTCGAGGACTTCATGGATAGTGATGGCATCAGCGCCGAAAAGATTAAGATTGCGGTACGCCTGGAAATTGAGGGGGATGAGGCTCTGCTCCACTTTTCCGGCTGTGATCCCCAGGTCAGCGGGAGCATCAATGCTGTCTATGCCATCACACTCTCTGCTGTCCTTTATGTTTTCCGCTCTCTGGTTGAGGAAGATATTCCTACCAACGCCGGCTGCCTGAGGCCTTTAAAAGTGATAACTCACAAGGGCAGTATCATCGACGCCAACTTCCCGGCAGCGGTTGCCGGTGGCAACGTCGAAACCTCACAGCGGATTGTCGATGTTGTTCTCGGCGCACTCGCCAAAGCCCTGCCCGATATCGTTCCAGCCGCCGGGCAGGGGACAATGAATAACACTACCATTGGTGGCATGGATGAACGCACTGGCCGCCCCTTTGCCTACTATGAGACCCTGGCCGGCGGGGTCGGTGGTACAGCCCGTAATCATGGAGAATCCGCCGTTCATTCACACATGACCAATACCCTCAACACACCGATTGAAGCCCTGGAGTACAGCTATCCCTTTCAAGTCACCGAATATTCCATTCGGAAAAATTCTGGTGGGAAAGGCCGTTTCAATGGTGGCGATGGCCTGATAAGGGAAATCCGCCTGCTCTCCGACGCCGAAGTAACCGTCCTTTCAGAACGCCGGGTTCTTGCGCCCTACGGATTGTTTGGCGGGGGATCAGGGAAAGTCGGGGAAAATTTAATCTTACGCAATGGGCAAAAACAACAAATGCCTGGTAAATTTTCTGAACGGCTCGCTAAAGGCGATATTATCCGCATTGAAACCCCTGGGGGAGGAGGTTATGGGCCCTCGTCAAAAACCGAAAGCTAGGATTCTGGTTTTGGCTTACCGAAATTTAGTCTGGCAGAATTTCCGCGAAGCACTACTCCAGATGGTCGGTTTCAGCCTCTTTGTCATTCAGGGGATACCTTACGAACCAATCAGCTTTATCATCAGATCGACCCTGCCGTTTCTGATCATCATGATCCTGATGGTCGTGTTGCTGGCAACTTTTCCAGATTTAGTCCTGTACCTACCCAATCGGATGATTAAATAGGAAAGAGGAGGTCAATTTCCCCGCCTTGGCAGTAAAAAACAGTAGCCGTCAAAGCGGATCACGGCCCCCTCAGCGGTGATCTGTTCCAGCAGAAGCTTACCGTTGATTTGTTCCCCTTCACGGTAGATCTGGTTATTCAACTGCACCATGCTGGCTCTGGTGTCAGCACGATTATAAGCGTGCAGTGACATCTGCAGATCGGGAATCTGGCTCCGAATTGTCGCTGGCAGCTGCTGAAAACTATAGACCTGTTTTTCATTCCGGAGTACCGGCAAAGCGTTTGTCTCCGGTTTCAAGGTCGACTCCTGGGCCGGGGTTCGAACGACGACCGCTGGTGAATCCTGGTTTTTTTGTAGTAACGGGGAGATGTCTTGAGGGGTAACAGTGGCGCTGATTTTTGGCAGCGGCGGCTCCACCCGGGCTATGGATACCTGTGACAATTCAGCCACCGGCAAAGAGGGCGTGTCTTTCCAGGGACCAAATAACCAGACCAGCACAGCCGCATTGACAACAAGAAAAAACAACGCCCAGAGCGGCCAGGAACGTGCTTTGGTGATCTTATAGGCCACCGGTTCATGAATGGAACGCGGCATCTGCGCAGTTTTTTTGCGCCGTTTGTTTTCCGATTTTCTCAGTGCTTCGAGAATAAATGACATGGGTTATTATCCTCTAGCGTTATTGATAAAGAGTCGGCTGTCCATCACCAACTCGAGTATTTAAAAGCATCAGCGTGTGCGGACCAACAACCCCGTCCGCTTCGATTCCAGCAGTTTTTTGAAATGCCTGAATCTCCTCAAGCAGCTCACCTTTTAGGCTCAAACCGCTATCTATAGTCGGCGGCCGATTGGTCAAGATGGCCATTTTCTGCTCCAACCAATAAACCAGTGGGCCAGTTTCTCCCGGTTTCACCACTCCCTGATATTCGGCCGGTGGTTGCCACATCAAACCATAATCACCGAACCATTGCTGTACCAGTTGAGAAACTGCAACCTGATGGACATCAGTTCCGATCACCAGGGTTGCCATCTCATCAGTTAGTCCGGTCAGGGTTGCATAAAAATTGTCACCTTGTGGATCCACAATCTTCAGCACGGCCGGTCGATTTAATTGTTTTAAACGTCCTAAACTGGCTCTCTTCGTCAACAACTCCAAACCTAAGTCAGCAGCTTGCTTCCGAGCTCCCTGATCCAGGTTAACATCATCAAAGCCCCAGAGACGGAATAACACCTGATACGCCAGAACGCTACTCATGGAGGCCGGTTCTTCCGCAGTCCAGCGCAGGGGTTCTGCTGCCACAATCGGGGGTTGCATAATCTCAATCTTGGCTGTTGGTTGCTGCACTTCATTAACTGTTTTCGCCGGCATCAGCCTGAAAAGAGCAACGAGAAATACAATACCAGTCACCAGAATAAGGCTGAGTAAAATAACGTAGAGCCAGTGCCAGGCACTGCTCCCCCTTTCCTGGCGCTGCACTTTTCTACCAAAAATCTCAGTCGCGGCCTCTTTGAGCAGCTCAGGGCTGACTACGCTTTGCCCTTTGACATAGGCACCGAGCAGAGCCCGGTCACAGAGAAGATTGATCAACCGGGGGACGCCATTGGTTAAACTATAAAGTTTATTCACCGCTGCTTTTGGAAAAAGCGGGCGCTCTACTCCAGCGACAGCCAGGCGATGATGCAGATAGCTTTCCAGTTCATTTTTCCCCAGCGGCTCCAGATGATAACGCGCCGTCACTCGTTGGGCCAGTTGACGGAGCTCCGAGCGCTCCAACATGCTGTTCAACTCGGGCTGACCGAGCATGATGACTTGCAGCAACTTATGCTTATCGGTTTCGAGATTGGTGAGCAAGCGAATCTGTTCAAGGACATCGACCTGCAGATTCTGTGCTTCATCAATAATCAGAACAGTCTGCTTGCCCTGAGCGTGAGCATTAAGCAGAAAGCTGTTGATCAAATCAACAAAGACCTTAACGCTGGCACGCCCGGAAGGATATGCAATCTTCAGTTCATCACAGATTGTGGCCAGGAGCTCAACAACACTGAGCTTCGGATTAAGAATAAAGGCAATTTCTGAATTATCAGGAATCTGGCCAAGTAAACAGCGGCAGACAGTAGTTTTCCCCGTTCCGACCTCGCCGGTTAAAAGAACAAAACCACTATCGGCTTTCATCCCGTAAATCAGATGCGCCAATGCTTCCCGATGACGTTCACTCATATAGAGAAACTGAGGATCGGGTGCGATGGAAAAAGGCTCTTCTTTGAGACCGAAATAGTCTTTATACATAGGCCGCAGACATCAGCAAAAAGGCAAATAACGCAAAAATCTTGTTTGATAAATCAAGACCAGAGACACCTGGTCAATTTAATTATCTTCTTTAACAGCAGGAGTCACAACAGTCAACCAGGCACTGGCCACTAAAGCTGAAACAACGAGAAACACGGGCCCGTAGCCGAACCGATAAATGATAGTTCCCGCAATCAGGGGAAACAGGGCTGTCGTTAAACTGGTTGCACCAACAATCCCTTTATAAAGGGCCCGGTTGGTGTTTGTGGTAATCTCAATCAATAAGCCATCGAAGGCAATTTTTCTGGCGGAGATCGCCACACCCATAAGAAAAAACACACTCAGAAAAATCGGCAGCGGCATCCCGGAAAGCAGCAGAACCAAAAGTGGCAAGAGTGCCCCGCAAACAATACAGCCGCGAATGACCCCACGAAATCCAAAACCCTTGACCAGTTTTGCCCAGACAAAATTAGACAAAATCATCCCGACGATCTGCACAAGAAGGTAAGTTCCCACCTGTTCTCCGCTCAAACCATAATGCTGGCTGGCGTAGGCCACATAAAATGGCATCAGTGTCAAACCGAAACCGGTCAGGTTAACCAAAAGAATATAACGAAAAAGCGTTCTGTCATCCTTCAGATGTCGAGGGATGGCCTTTATAACTTCAAAGAAAGAATGAACCTCTGTTGAAGGTGCAGCAACCGGTTCATCAATCGCCCAGAAACCGAAAGCGGCCACAAGCAGCAGTCCAGCAGCCAAGCCAAACATCCACGAATAATTCAGAGGATAATCAAAGCTCCCGAGGATCCAGCGGGAAGCCGGAGCAGAGATTAAAAAGGCAAGACTGGTTAGAAACTGACGACTGACGAAGAACTGGCCGCGTTGTTCTGCAGCTAAAGATTTCCCCAGGATATCAGTATAGGAAACTCCAGCGAAAGTTCCCGAGATAGAAAAGACAAAC
>JAPHSA010000103.1 GCA_026193235.1 Deltaproteobacteria bacterium
GAGATCATGGGGCGGGCCATCGTTTTTGATGTCCGGGGGAAGCAACTTGTCGGCCTCGGGCAATTCGGTTTGGAAACGGTTCACGGCTCCGCCGATGACCTGATCCGAAAAATGCGTCTAGAGGTTGAATCCGGCTCCCTTTTTGCGCAGGTATTAGAGGGAAAGAATGCGCTGCGCAGCCCTTTGAAAAACACAGCATCGGAACAATACCTCCAGTCTTTTCTGGCGGGAGTCCCAGATGAAGTCTTTCTTGCACCGTTACTGAATGACGGTCATGTTGTCGCTCTCCTATACGGTGATCATTATTTAAAAAGTCAGGCGCAGCGCTCACTCGAAGCTTTTGAAGTCTTTCTCTCTCAAGCCGGACTGGCGATGGAACAGGCATTACAGGAAAGAATGGCAATATAAAAAACTTTTCGATGATCTTTTGCTATAATCGAAAGACTGATGCTTAAGACTGAGGAGCCTGAGGCCTATGCAGAAAAAAATCCTGATTGTCGAAGATGAAGAAAGTTTGCTGAAACTGGAAAGTATCCTTTTAACAACTAAAGGTTACCTGGTTCAGGGAGCAACTACCGGCCTGGCAGCGTTGGAAGCTGTGGCCGATGAACCCCCTGATCTGATTCTGCTGGATATTATGTTGCCTGAGCTGGATGGTTTTGAAGTCTGCGAACGGTTAAAGAAAAACCCTGAAACCAGGCATATCCCAGTGATCCTACTCACCGCAAAGAAAACTCCGGAAGACATCGCTCGTGGAACGGCGGTTGGAGCTGAACACTATATCACCAAGCCCTTCAAGTCGACGATGGTGATGGAGACCATCGAGAAGTTACTCGGCCGCGAGTAGCTTTATCCTGTGCCATCGGACGCTTTTAAACCCAGCTTAAAGCTGGGTTTCTTCTTTGTCTGGAAATACCGAACATAAACTGCTAAGATGCCGGAATCACAAAAGTCTATTTTTCCCACGGAGCCAGGGATGCATGTACCGCGCTAAAGTACTGGTTGTTGATGATTCACCCACCATGAGGCAATTTATTGTCTTTGCTCTGAAACGTCTTCCACAGCTTGATATCGATGAAGCTGGTGATGGGGTCAGTGCGCTGAAACAGCTTTCGGCGGCAAGCTATGATCTACTGCTCACTGATATCAATATGCCGATGATGGACGGTTTGAAATTGGTGAGTTTAATTCGTAATGACACCAATTACAGTCAACTTCCCATTCTGATGATCACCACCGAAGGCTCTGAGGTCACCCGTGAGAAGGCGTTGAGTCTTGGGGCAACAGAATATATTACGAAACCATTACAGACGGCGCGTTTGATAGAAATTGTACGCAGACTGCTCGACCCGGAGAACCGGCCTGATGAAGCCGCCCAGGGACTTGACAGCTCTGTGTGAACATGCAATAAGACGCCATTCTACTAAAGGGTAGAAACTTTTTTGATTTTTAGGAGGCAGAGTTGGCAAAAGAAGAAGCAATAGAAGTTGAGGGAACGGTGGTCGAACCACTGCCGAATGCCATGTTCCGTGTCAAACTTGACAATGATCATGTCGTGCTTGCCCATATCTCAGGCAAGATGCGGAAATACTATATTCGTATTCTCCCCGGAGATCGTGTGACAGTGGAATTATCCCCTTATGATTTAACCCGTGGACGCATTACCTATCGGGCGAAATAGTTCCTCGCTGTCAGGGTTGGTCACCGACCCAGACGGACCGTGGCGGGTAGTCATAGCACTTCCCTGATTTTTAAACACAATACCGGCCTGTGCCGGTTTTCGTGTATCTACAGTCTTATTTATAAAAATTTTAGGTAGCGGTGATTTGACCCGTTGCGGAGGTCATATGGAAAGCCAGTATATCCCCCAAAATGTTGAAGCTAAATGGCAGCGCGTCTGGCAGGACACGCGGGCCTTTCGTGCGACTGAGGAGTCCCCCAAAGACAAATATTATTTACTGGAAATGTTTCCTTACCCCTCCGGTCGGATTCACATGGGGCATGTACGCAACTATGCCATCGGTGATGTGGTGGCCCGCTTTAAGCGGATGCAGGGGTTCAATGTCCTCCACCCGATGGGCTGGGATGCCTTTGGTATGCCGGCTGAGAATGCCGCGATCGAACACGGAACGCACCCGGCGAAATGGACGTACGAAAATATTGCCAGTATGCGTGAGCAGCTGAAAAGAATCGGTTTGTCCTATGATTGGGAGCGTGAATTTGCGACCTGTGACGCCGATTATTATCGCTGGGAACAGTTGGTTTTTCTGAAAATGTTTGAACGTGGCCTGGCTTACAAAAAGGGGTCTTCGGTCAATTGGTGTGATGATTGCCAGACGGTGCTGGCCAATGAGCAGGTTGAGGATGGCTGTTGCTGGCGTTGCCATAACCTGGTTCGGCAGAAAGAGCTGGAACAGTGGTTTTTCAAAATCACGGACTACGCGGATGAGCTGCTGGATTGGGCTGATAAGCTGACCGGGTGGCCGGAGCGGGTGTTGGCCATGCAGCGCAATTGGATCGGTAAAAGCTATGGTTGCGAAATAGAATTTCCGATCGCTGGACAAACTGAAAAAATCAAGGTTTTTACCACCCGCCCTGATACCTTGTTCGGCGCCACCTTTATGAGTCTGGCCCCAGAGCATCCGTTGGTACCGTCCTTGGTTGCGGCAGCACAAAAACAGGACGTCGAGCAGTTTGTTACCGAGGTTGAATGCCAGGATAAAATGGATCGCACAAGTGGTGACCTGGAGAAAAAAGGTGTCTTTACTGGCTCATACGCTGTCAACCCGCTCAATGGTGAAGAAATCCCGATTTTTCTGGCCAACTTTGTCCTGATGGATTATGGAACGGGAGCCGTCATGGCCGTTCCGGCCCACGATCAACGTGATTTTGAATTCGCGCAAAAGTATCAACTATCGATCAGGGTCGTCATCCAGCCAGAGGCAGATCCGCTGGAGGTAGAACAACTCTCTGCGGCCTATACCGGGCCCGGAAAGCTGGTGAATTCCGCTCAGTTCAACGGTCTTGACAATGAAACCGCCAAAGAAAAAATCGCAGAGTTTCTTGATCAGCGGGCAGAGGGAAAAAAAACGGTTAACTATCGTTTGCGTGATTGGGGTGTGTCCCGTCAGCGTTACTGGGGAACGCCAATTCCGATTATCTACTGTGATTCCTGTGGCGCAGTCCCGGTTCCTGAAGTGGATCTGCCGGTGAAACTACCCACTGACGTCGAATTGACAGGGGAGGGCGGTTCGCCGCTGGCACGTCATGCCGCATTTCTTCAGGTCAGTTGCCCGCGCTGTGGGCAAGCTGCCCGCCGCGAGAGCGATACCTTTGATACTTTTGTGGAGAGCTCCTGGTATTTTGCCCGCTTTGCCTGCCCTCAGTACAGCGCGGGGCCGTTGGATAAAGCGGCGGCAAATTACTGGCTGCCAGTAGATCAATATATCGGCGGCATTGAGCACGCAGTGATGCATTTGCTTTATGCGCGTTTTTACACCAAGATTTTACGTGACCTCGGACTGCTGGATGTGGATGAACCTTTTTCCAGGCTTTTAACCCAGGGAATGGTCTGTAAGGAAACCCAGCGCTGCGCGGTGCATGGCTGGCTCTACCCGGAGGAAGTGGTCGCTGGAAACTGTCACCTCTGCGGCCGTGCGGTCGAACTGGGGCGCACCGAGAAAATGAGTAAATCCAAGAAGAATGTCATCGATCCAAATCAGCTGATTGATCAGTTTGGCGCCGATACGGCCAGGTTGTTTTCTCTTTTTGCTGCACCGCCTGAGAAAGATCTGGAGTGGAATGAGCAAGGGGTTGAAGGCTGTGCTAGATTTCTCAACCGCGTATGGCGGGCCGTCGGCGACAACCTGGATGTGATCGCCACAGCTGAGATTCCCCGTGACGTTGAAGGTGATGCTGCTGATCTGAGGAGGAAAACCCACCAGACGATCAAGAAGGTCACTGAGGATGTCGATGGTCGCTTCCATTTCAATACAGCAATCGCCGCAGTTATGGAACTGGTGAATGCCGTATACTCTTTCAAATCCCAGCGTGAAAACCCCGGGGTTCTGCGTGAGGCGCTGGAATCGGTCGTGCGCTTACTCAACCCCTTTGTTCCGCATATCAGTGAAGAACTCTGGCAACTGTTGGGGCACCAGCAGAGCGTCGAAGCTTCAGGCTGGCCGGATTGGGATGCTTCTGCTCTCGTTGCCGAAACGATCACTATGGTTGTTCAGGTGAACGGCAAGGTGCGTGGTAAGATATCAATTGCGGTCGAGGCGGAAAAAGAACAGATTGAAAAAACCGCGTTACAGGATCAGAATGTCCAGCGCTTTATCGCCGGGAAACAGGTGCGCAAGATTATTGTTGTTCCCGGGCGTTTGATTAATATCGTGGTGGCCTGATGCGACATTTTATTGGACTGGCTCTGGCGCTTGTACTGCTGGGCTGTGGTTATCATTTCCCCGGCCAAGGCGGGACCTTGCCCGCGGGAGTAGAGAAGCTCTACATCCCTTTGTTTGTCAACAAAACAGCTGAACCTCAGCTGGAAAACAGATTAACGGCCAGCGTCAGTGAGGTTTTGTCCCGGAATAAATCGCTTGTCCAGGTGGGCCGTCCCGATCAGGCTGATGCCCTGTTGCTGGGGACTTTGGATCGCTATCAGCGGCGTGCATTGTCCTTTGATAAAAATGATGATATCACTGAATATCGGGCAACGCTGGTGGCTTCACTGCAACTCAAAAAAGCGCGGACTGAAGACCTCCTCTGGCAGAAGACTCTCTCTTGGAGTGCAGATTATCGTGCCGCAGCCGACAGAACAGCGCAACGGGATCTGGAAAACCAGGCTATTGATGAAATCAGTTTACGACTGGCTGAGGAACTGCTGAATGCGCTTCTCGATGACTTCTGATCTGTAACCAATGGCGACTCCTGAAGATCTTTACCGTCTCTTAAACGCCAACCAGCCCCCCGCATTGCTGCTTCTGTATGGGGCGGAGCCATATCTGATCCAACGTGCGGTGCGGCTTGTGCGCAAGGCGGTTCTTGTCGTCGATAATGACGATTTCAATGACAATCAATTCACTGGCAGGGAAACCACAGCCGGGCAAATTCTCGAAGCTGTTCTGACCTTACCCGTGTTCGCGGAAAGAAGATTGGTGACCATCAGGGATGCCCAACATCTGCCGGCGGCAGAGATGGAACAGTTAATCGACTATCTTCAACAACCGGTTGCCGAAACCTGCCTGCTGCTGACAGCGGATAAGATTGACAGCCGACGCAAATTTTTTCAGTCTTTTAAAAAACACGGCCTAATTATTGAATTCAAGCCGCTTGCTGAAAAGAATATTGCTGCGCATGTGCGCCAGGTTCTGGAGCAGCGGGAGGTCAGCATTTCTGCTGATGCGTTAAGATTATTCAGTTCCATGGTCAGCACCAGTCTTCATGAAATCCATGCTGAAATTGATAAACTGATCAATTATATTGGCACAGCGCAGCTCGTCGATATCAAAGATGTTCAAGCTGTCGTCTCGCGTGGGCGGGCAGAAAACGTTTTTGAATTAGGTAATGCCGTTGGCCGTGGCGACTCGGCTAAGGCCCTTACTTTGGCTTTGCGCTTGAGTTCAGCGGGTGAACCTCCGTTGCGGGTCCTTTCATTGCTGGTGCGCCATTTCCGGCAATTGTGGAAAGTGCGCGAACTGCAGGTCCAAAAAGCTTCCACCCAAGATATTGCGCGCATTGCCGGTGTGCCGTTTTTTGTCGTTGAGGGAATGGTGCAACAGGGAAAACGGTTTTCGCGCCGTGATTTTGTGCAGGCTCATGAGTTGTTTCTTGAGACCGACCTCGCCATGAAGTCAAGTGGTGCTGATCCCGCAGCCTTGCTTGAAAGTTTGATCCTGCGCCTGGTCAGGAAGACAAGTCATAAGAAAGGGGGCTGAAGAGCCCCTTTGATCGTTCGTTGAACCCAGCGCTATGCGAGGGTGTTGACGAGTTTCGTTAAGCGGGAAATTTTACGACTTGCTGACGCCTTGTGGATGACCCCTTTTGTGGCTGTTTTGTCGATGTAAGGGATTGCCTTTGTGAGAGCAGCCTGAGCGACGGCCTGATCGCCTGCAGCGACGGCCTCACGCACCTGCTTGACCAGGGTGCGCATGGTCGAGCGAAGATGAGTATTGCGAGCATTGCGGATGGCGTTTTGCCGATTGCGCTTTGCGGCTGATTTATGGTTTGCCACGTTGTTGTCTCCTTTAATATCGATTGATTGAGCGGATGAAAGTTTCGCGATATTAAGCGCCTCTTTCTCTGCTGTCAAGTTAGAAAATGATAATTAATAGAGAAAAAAGCACGTATCTTCATAATGTTAAACTTCCTCAGCAAAGGATTAAAATAAATAAATGACCGGTCGCCGGCAGATCATCTCAGCAACATTAATCATGGCTTTTGCAACTTCGCTCAGTCGTGTTGCAGGGCTTGTGCGGGATATTGTCGTCGCGCGTTTATTTGGTGCGGGAATGGTCACCGATGCATTTTTTATGGCCTTTACGATTCCCAATCTACTCCGCCGTTTTTTTGGTGAAGGGTCGCTGACGGCAGCCTTTGTTCCGATTTTTTCCGAGGTTTTTCATCAACGCGGAGAGAAGGAAGCACAGCAGTTGGCGAATCGCTGTGTCAGCCTGCTGCTGGCGGTCATGTTGATTGTTGTTGTGGCAGGGGTCGCCTGCTCCCCATGGATCGTCAAGGGCATCGGCTATGGTTTTAGCCAGATTCCGGGGAAAATCGAATTGACGAATCAGCTCAACCGACTGATGTTTCCCTACATTGGCCTGGTGTCATTGCTGGCATTAATCACCGGTATTCTGAATGTCCGCGGTCATTTTTTTCTCCCCTCACTTTCTCCCTTATTTTTAAATCTGTCGATGATTCTTAGTGCCTTGACCCTCGGACACATTTTTTCTCGGCCTATTTTTGCCTTGGCTATCGGGGTTTTGCTGGGCGGTGTCATCCAGCTGCTGCTTCAGGTACCGGCCTTAACGAAGTATGGCATACGGCTGCGTTTCAATTTTCATTTTCGTGGCGATGCGCAGTTGAAGAGGATCATGCTCCTGATGCTGCCGGGTATCGTCGGGGTCGCGATTTATCAGATCAACATTGTGGTTACACGGTTACTCGCCTCCTTTTTACCGGATGGCAGCGTCTCCTACCTCTATTATGGTCAACGTCTGTTTGAATTTCCCCAAGGGATTTTTATCGTCTCTTTAGCTCAGGCGGCTTTGCCGATGATGAGTCGTCAGGTTGCTGAGGATGATCAGCAGGGGCTGCAGCAGTCTTTAAGTTTTGCCCTGACCTTGATCACTCTGTTCACCTTGCCGGCAATCGTCGGTTTAGTGCTCTGTGCCCAACCGATTTATTCCCTCTTTTTTCTGGGCGGAGAGTTCAGTAGCAAAGCCCTTGAAAATACGTCACTGGCGCTGATCTGTTATGCGCCGGGATTGGTTTTTGTCGGTTACAGTCGCATCGCGGCACAGACCTTTTATGCTTTGAAGGACACCAGGACTCCAGTCATGATTTCCTTCTGGACGCTGCTGGTGAATCTGCTTGCCGGGGTTCTCCTGATGAACATTTACGGCTTTGCCGGACTCGCTGTTGCGCTGACGCTCTCATCGATGTTCAATGCACTCATGCTCCTGTTCCTCTTGCAGCGCAAAACCGGGACCTTTATTCGTTCCGCCTTGTTTGTTCCCGTTCTGAAAGCTCTGCCCGTCTGCCTGCTGATGGGGGTGGTTGTGAGTGCTATGCTGCAGTTGACCGACTGGAGCGTTTCAGGAATGTTACTCAGTAAGGGCGCGAGCCTTCTGTCAGCGGTTGTTGTCGGGATACTGGTCTATCTGGGAGGCTGTTATCTGTTGAAAGTGCAGGAGATCAAGCAGGGCTGGCAGTTGTTGAAAATGAGAAAGCGAGAATAAGAGGATCAGAAACGGCGAAAATGAATCTCCCCCCGTTGAATTCTCTGGTTGAACCATTTTTTTAGCCCGCCTTTCATGAGTTTTCGGGGCCCTGGAGTGAGTAAGCAGAAGCCGAAGAGATCTGTACAGAACCCCGGCGTCAGCAGTAATAATCCCCCGGCCAGTATCATGGCGCCATCGATCATGTCCTCAGCGGGAACTCGCCCTTGATTCAGTTCTGTTTGAATCCGGTTGATCAGCTGAAAGCCCTGGGTCCTGGCTAGAAAAGCCCCGGCGATTCCGGTCAGCAAAATCATCGCCACCGTCGCACCTACACCAATTTGTCGACCGGCTTCGATAAGTACATATAGCTCAATTATTGGTATAACGGTGAAGACGATGAGCAGTTTTATAAACATCTATATGCCCTTTCATAAGAAAACGTAAATTATTTTAAGGTGCTATATGGTAAATGGTGGTAAAAGTTTATGTTAGGTGATAACTATCTGTAATCATTGTAGAAAATAACTGACTAAAAAATAGGCAAGCCGCTGCCCGCGGCACCTTTTATTGCGCCTGGTCTCATGCCAACAGGATTTTAAACAACTTATCCACAATTTTAGTTGATGAGTTGTAAAAGTGACGGTTTTTCACGAACTTTGCAAATCTTCACCAGTTTAGGTTGTTATTTGATCTTCGATTTCGGCTATAACCTGTATGGTTTTCTGTCTTAAAATATCTTCTGCGTCAACCTGCAAGCAGGAAGTCAATTCCACAAAGGTATAAAGAAGCGTGCTGAGGTGCCCGTTTTGCTCAGCGGATATCAGCTTGGTACTCTTCATCAGTTGTCTTAGGTCTTGTAGACCAACTATAAGTTTTTCCATGAGATTATCGGGGGTTTGAGGAGTCGTTTTTTTTGCGATCTTGGTAGCTTGCTTTAATGCCGGAAAATTTTGGGGGATGCGCTGCGCCAGGCTATTCTTTTTCCCCTGCGCTCTGCGCTCCTGACGCTTGATATTCTCCCACTGCAGAGCATGATCCTTTTTGCTTGCATCGGCAAACACATGTGGATGCCTGCGGAGCAACTTTGCGCTGATGGTCTGGGCGACATCAGCGATATCAAACTGCTGATCTTCCTTGTAGATCTGCGCTAAAAAGACCACCTGCAAGAGCAGATCTCCCAGCTCATCACGGATGTCAGCGATATTGTTGCTGTCGATTGCCTCAAGCAGTTCATACGTTTCCTCCAGCAGGTAGGGCTTCAAGCTCTCGGCGGTTTGGACTTTATCCCAAGGACAGCCTGCAGGAGACCTGAGGATTGACATGATCTCGATCAGTTTAAGGAGTTCTTCAGCTGTTTTCACGTCTTTGGTCGTCATCTCTGTTTCCATGGCAATTGTTTCTGTGATACTTCCCGGACGTTCATTTTAGTCAGGGGCACTTAAGCGATTGAAAATTAAAAAAAACCTTGCAAATCAATGATGGATGGGCTAGAAAGTGCGCCATTCTGAACAGTAGGAGATGTGGTCTTTTGGCTTGACATGGTTTTGGCTCTCTCTATACTGTTCCTTTTGCTTTCGATTAGATGCCTATGCGGCTTGAGCTGAAAGATATCAAGGGTGGCGTTCTGGAGCAAGGATACTCTTGCTCTTTGGCTGATTTTCCAGAGTTGCTTGCGATTGCGCAACAGGATGGCCCTCAGTATAAGGAACCGCTTGAATTTTATTTGCGCTTTCAACGGACCGGATCACTGGTCGAAGTCGATGGTCGGGTTGATGCTGTTGTTCGCCTTCGCTGCGGACGTTGTCTTCAGATTTTTGAGTCTTCAATCTCTGAAACCTTTGCGCTGACTTTTACACCACAGTCGCAGGAGACTGAAGAGGAAGATCTCGAACTTGAGGTCGAGCAGCTTGGTTTAATTACCTACCAGGACGAAACTTTGGAGTTGCGGGAGCCGCTTCAAGAGCAGTTGCTACTGGCCATTCCTATCAGCCCGGTCTGTGATTCGAAATGCCTCGGTTTGTGTCCACATTGTGGTGTGAATCTGAATGAATGCCAATGTTCCTGTGTTAGAAAACCGTTCAATAATAAGTTTTCTGTCCTGGCGGATATAGCGCTAAAAAAGGATTAATCAATATCGTCGCTGACACTGAATGCAGTTGTCACTACTCATAAGAGTAGTTAATAATATCTGTTGAACACCAGAGACCATGTTCGACTGTAAGGAGAAATTTCATGGCAGTACCTAAGAAAAAGACCTCTAAATCAAAAAAGAATATGCGTCGTTCGCATGACGCGATAACGGTTCCAGGAATGTCAACTTGCCCCCAATGTCAAGAACCTAAGATCCCGCACCGGGTCTGTGCCAACTGTGGGACTTACAAGGGCAAAGAAGTCATCAACAGCGGCGAGATCTGATTGACGTAACCGACTATGTCTATTCGGATTGCCGTTGATGCTATGGGTGGGGACAACTCCCCAGCGATGGAAGTTGCTGGAGCCGTTGCTGCTTGCAGTCAATGGGGCTGTGAGGTTGTTCTCGTCGGCGACACCGCAAAGATTGAGACTGAGCTCAGCAAACATGTGACCCATGGTTTGCAGCTCGACATCCATCATGCCAGCGAAGTTGTCGGCATGCATGATTCTCCCTCTGATGCTGTGCGTAAAAAGAAAGATTCTTCGATCCGCGTGGCTTTTGAACTGGCTAAGCAGGGCGAAGCCTGTGCCGTTGTCAGTGCGGGCAACTCCGGGGCCATCATGGCTTCGGGAATGCATATTTTTGGTCGCGTCAAGGGCGTAGAACGTCCCGCTATTGGAACCTCCCTTCCTAACCTCGATGACCAGACCTTGGTTCTGGACATGGGTGCGAATGTCGATTGTAAGCCGTCGCAGCTTTACCAGTTCGCTATCATGGGCAGTATCTACGTGGAGCACGTTCTTGGCAAAGCCCATCCACGCGTTGGCTTGCTTTCCAATGGGACGGAAGAGAAAAAGGGCAATGACCTCACCCGTGAAGCGCACCTGCGGCTAAAAGACGCACCATTAAATTACTGTGGCTATGTTGAGGGGGGCGATCTCTATAACGGTTCCGTCGATGTGGTCGTCTGTGATGGTTTTGTCGGCAATGTTTTATTGAAGGTCTCTGAAGGTCTGGCCATCGCTGTAGGAACCATGCTGAAGCGTGAAATAGAAAATCATTTCTGGGCAAAAATAGGCTACCTCCTCAGCCGCCCGGCATTTAACGCGTTTAAAAAAAGAATTAACCCGGCAGAATATGGCGGTGCCCCTTTACTCGGTATTGCTGGAACCGGTATTGTTTGTCATGGGAGTTCTGACCCCGTCGCCATCAGCATTGCCATCCGGCAGGCCGGCGAATATGCGAAGATCCGTATTGAGGAAAAGCTCGCGGCTTTACTTTAGCTCAGGCCAGGAAAACCCATCAATAAAGAGAGTGCTTAAGGAGTCATCAAAGATATGAAATCAAAAATCATCGGGACTGGATCCTACCTGCCTGAAAAAGTGATGACCAATTATGATCTCGAAAAACTGGTGGACACCAGTCATGACTGGATTGTTACCAGAACCGGGATCGAGGAAAGGCGCATTGTTGCCGAAGATCAATGTACTTCCGATATGGCGACTATCGCAGCGCAGCGCGCGATGGACAAGGCCGGTGTCAAGGCCGAAGAAATTGATCTCATTGTCCTTGGGACAATCACCGGAGACTATCCCTGGCCAGCAACCGCCTGTATCGTCCAGGCGAACATCGGTGCGAAAAACGCCTATGCCTATGATGTCTCGGCCGCCTGCAGTGGTTTTCTTTATGCGTTGGCGAGTGCCGATGATTTTCTGATGGCAGGGCGGGGGAAAAAGGCGCTGGTTATCGGTGCTGAAACCTTAAGCCGGGCGGTAGACTGGACGGATCGGAATACCTGTGTTTTGTTCGGCGATGGGGCCGGTGCCATTGTGCTTGAGGCTCAGGAGGGTGATACTGGTGTTCTCTCTTGTCATCTTCATTCTGATGGCAATTATCTGGAACTGCTTTACCAGCCCGGTTTTGGGGCAAAACATCCACCTTCTGCTGCAGGCATTGAAGCAAAATTGCCTTATTTGAAAATGCAGGGTAATGAGGTCTTCAAGGTCGCGGTCAGATCGCTGACAGAAGTGTCCAAGGAGGCGCTAAAGGCCAATGGGTTTACCAGTGCCGATGTCGACCAGTTTATTCCGCATCAGGCGAACCTGAGAATCCTTGAAGCGACCACCAAGCGGCTAAAGTTGACAGCAGCACAGAGTTTTATCAACGTCAATAAATACGGCAATACGTCGGGTGCCACGATTCCGATCGCTATTGATGAAGCGTCTCAACAGGGGCTGCTCAAAGAGGGCGACCTGATTCTTTCGGCAGCTTTTGGCGGAGGTTTTACCTGGGGCTCAACCCTGATCCGCTGGTAGACGGTGGAACGAAGGAGCTGACGTTATGGTGACCTATGTTTTCCCGGGGCAGGGATCGCAATACAGCGGCATGGGGAAGGATCTCGTTGAGAACTTTCCGGCGGCCAGGTTGGTTTTTGAAGAGGCCAATGATGCCCTGAGTTTAGACCTGGCAAGTTTGTGTTTTACCGGTGCTGAGGCGGATCTTCAGTTGACCGCCAATACTCAGCCGGCGATATTGACGACCAGCATCGCGACGTTGCGGGTTCTGGAACAGGAGACGGATCTGTCACCCGCGTATACTGCGGGGCATTCACTCGGTGAATATTCTGCGTTGGTAGCTTCAGGCGTGATCAGTTTTGCCGACGCGGTAAAAACTGTCCGCCAGCGGGGGACTTTCATGCAGGAGGCTGTTCCTGTTGGTCTTGGCGCTATGGCAGCGATTATCGGGATTGACCGGACAGAGTTGGAACAGCTTTGTCAGGAGGTTGCTGAGGGAGATATCGTTGCTCCGGCGAATTATAACAGTCCAGGGCAGATCGTGATTGCTGGCCATGCGACTGCTGTTGAGCGGGTGATCCTGCTGGCGAAGGAGCGTGGGGCAAAACGTGCGCTACCGTTACCAGTCAGTGCTCCCTTTCATTCAGCCTTGATGGGTCCTGCTGCACTGCGCTTGGAAGCCGCACTGGAATCAATCGTGCTCAACCCTTTCAGCTGTCCGGTTGTCAGTAACGTTGAAGCTACTCCCTACGAGACTGTTGACAACGTTAAGTCGTTGCTGATTGAACAGGTGTGTGCTCCCGTTCGCTGGGAAGAATCGATTCAAAAGCTCCAGCTATTGAAGGTTGACACCTATATTGAAATTGGCCCGGGGAAGGTTCTTTCTGGTCTGATTAAGCGCATTGACCGCTCAGCGACAACACAGAATGTCGGCGATGTGCAAAGTTTAACTAAACTGCAAAAATAATGTGCTATATTAGCCTGCGGTGAACATAAAGGAGAGGTTTTATGGTTCAAGATAAAGTTGCATTGGTCACTGGCGCTTCCCGGGGTATTGGGCGGAGTATCTCCTTGGCATTGGCCACCCAGGGGGCAAAAATCGTTGCAGTTGATATTGACCTTCAGGCCACTGAGGCCTTTGTTGCCGAGTTGAAAGCTTTAGGGAGAGAAGCCGTTGCTGTTCAGGGCAATGTCACTGTTGCCGCCGATGTTGAGCAGATGGTCAACGTTGCCAAAGAGACCTTTGACCGGGTCGATATTCTGGTCAATAATGCCGGGATTACTCGCGATGGGCTGTTGCTGAGAATGAAGGATGAAGACTGGGATGCGGTTCTGGATGTCAATCTCAAGGGCGCATTTCTCTGTACCCGCGCCGTTGCGAAACTGATGACCAAACAGCGTAGTGGTCGGATCATAAATATAGCATCCGTGGTTGGGCAAATGGGCAACGCGGGACAGGCTAATTACTGCGCCAGTAAGGCGGGCTTGATGGGACTGACCCGTTCGAACGCACGTGAATTGGCAAAACGTCATATCACCGTGAATGCTGTTGCTCCGGGTTTTATTGCCACAGACATGACGGATGCTCTCCCTGAGCAGGTACGTCAGGAGTTGACAGCGCAGATCCCCTTAGCACGGCTGGGTTCAGCCGATGATATCGCGAATGCTGTTCTTTTCCTGGCGTCTGATTACTCCGGATACATTACCGGACAGGTGATTGGCGTCAATGGCGGAATGTACATGTAAACTAATGGCTGGTTAAATAGCCGACACAACTCAAGAGGAGGAAATTAAATGGCTTCTATCGACGAAAGAGTCAAGCAGATTGTAGCTGAGCAATTAGGTGTGGATGAAGAGCAGGTCACTGAAACAGCTTCATTTATGGACGATCTGGGCGCTGATTCTCTGGATACGGTTGAACTTGTCATGGCTCTGGAAGAAGAGTTCGATATCGAAATCTCAGACGAAGATGCTGAAAAAATTCAGACTGTTAAGGACGCTATAGATTATATCAACAAGGCTTCCTGATGACCTTGGTGGCACTGAAACGACGATTTCAGTGCCACTGTTTTATCTCCCCCCTGTCAATCATGTACAATAGTCACGTTCACTACCAAGATTAAAAGAGAGAAGGCCTATGCGTAGAGTTGTAGTCACCGGTGTCGGTATCGTGTCCCCATTGGGAACCGGCGTTGAGAAAAACTGGGCGGCGATTACCAACGGGCACTGCGGGATTGGTAAAGTCACACGTTTTGATGCCTCAGACCTGGCAACTCAGATTGCCGGTGAGGTCAAGGATTTTAATGCAGAAGACTACATTGAGAAAAAAGAGATTAAAAAGATGGATCTCTTTATTCAATATGGCCTGGTCGCCGCGGAGATGGCGTTAAAAGATTCCGGCCTGGAGATTACGGATGCGAATGCCGAGCGTGTTGGTGTCCTGGTCGGGTCTGGTTTGGGTGGTTTGCCGGCTATTGAGCAATATCATAAAGTCTATCTTGAACGTGGTTATAAACGGATTACGCCGTTTTTTATTCCGATGTTGATTATCAATCTGGCTCCGGGTCATATCTCGATTAAGTTTGGTGCTAAGGGGCCGAACCTGTCATCTGTTTCTGCCTGTGCGACCGGCACTCATTCCATTGGTGATGCGTATCACATGATCGCCCGTGGAGATGCCGATGCCATGTTTGCCGGCGGAACTGAATCGACCATTACTCCTTTGGCAATTGGTGGTTTCAATGTCATGAAGGCGCTTTCCACCCGGAATGATGATCCCCAGACTGCAAGCCGTCCCTTTGAGAAAAACCGCGATGGTTTTGTTATGGCCGAAGGCGCCGGGATCCTGATGCTGGAAGAGTATGAGGCGGCAAAAAAGCGCGGAGCAGATATTTATTGTGAAGTCGCCGGTTACGGCTTGACTGGTGATGCGCATCATTTAACCCAACCCGCTCCCGGTGGTGAGGGTGCTGCCCGCTGTATAAAGATGGCTTTGAACAATGCGGGCATCAATCCTGAGCAAGTGGATTATATCAACGCCCACGGGACCTCGACATATTTCAATGATCTCTATGAGACAATGGCGATCAAAACTGTCCTTGGAGATCATGCGCATAAAATCATGGTCAGTTCCACCAAAAGTATGACCGGTCATGGTTTGGGTGCGGCAGGTGGTATGGAGGCGGGTTTTGTTGCACTGACCTTGAAACATGGCGTTGTTCCACCGACGATTAATTATCAGGAACCGGATCCCGACTGTGATCTGGATTATGTTCCCAATGAAGCACGTCAGGTTGATTGCCAGGTTGCCTTATCGAACTCATTCGGTTTTGGTGGCACAAATGCGACCCTGGCTTTTCGGAAGATCTGAGGTGTTTGATGCTGGTTATCGGTAGTGATCATGGCGGTTATGAACTGAAAACGGCGATTCTGGAATTCTTACGTGCCCGCCAGATTGACTGCACTGATATGGGAACAAATGGCCCCGATTCCGTCGATTATCCTGACTTTGCCGCCAAGGTGGCCACGGCGGTTGTCGCTGGGGAAGCAAGCGCAGGTATCCTGATCTGTGGTACGGGAATTGGCATGTCGATCTCAGCCAATAAGTTTGCCGGTATCCGAGCCGCTCTGGTGCATGATGAGTTCACAGCGCAAATGGCCCGTGAGCATAACAATGCCAACATCCTGGTGATGGGTGGGCGGGTATTATCCGCTGAGGTTGGAACACGTTTGGTTGAAACCTGGCTGGATGCTGAATTCGCAGGTGGACGACATCAGAATCGTCTCGACAAAATTTCTGCCATTGAGCAGCAACAAGGAAAAGAGTAAACTCACGGGGCTGTCATGGCCCCGTTTTTTATTAACTATTTTTATCATGGAGAAAATCGATGGCTGAACAGAACCTGACGACTTTTGATCCTGACATTGCTGAAATTATTATCAAAGAAACACAGCGGCAGGAATACAGTCTGGAATTCATTGCCTCGGAAAACTTTGTCAGTGAAGCGGTGCTCGAGGCACAGGGCTCTGTGTTGACCAATAAATATGCCGAAGGCTACCCGGCTAAAAGATACTATGGTGGTTGTGAGTTTGTTGACGTGGCCGAGCAGTTGGCCATTAACCGGGCTAAGGAACTTTTTGGCGCAGAGCATGCGAATGTTCAGCCCCACTCAGGATCACAGGCGAACATGGCAGTCTATATGGCGGTTTGTCAGCCTGGAGATACCGTCCTCGGAATGAATCTCGCCCATGGTGGCCATCTGACCCATGGTTCTCCGGTGAATTTTTCCGGTAAGCTGTATAATATTGTCCCTTACGGCCTGGATGCTGAAACGGGAACCATTGACTACGCTGAGGTCGAGCGTTTGGCGGACGAACATCAGCCGAAGCTGATTGTTGTCGGAGCCAGTGCCTATCCAAGGGGCATCGACTTTGTCGCCTTTAGAAAAATTGCCGATAAGGTTGGCGCGGTGATTATGGTCGATATGGCACATATTGCCGGACTGGTTGCTGCCGGTGTGCATGCTGACCCGGTACCCTACGCCGAGTTTGTCACGACAACCACCCACAAAACCCTGCGTGGCCCACGCGGCGGGATGATCCTTTGCACAGAAGAATGGGCCAAAAAAATTAACAGCAATATTTTTCCGGGAATCCAGGGCGGTCCACTTATGCACGTCATTGCCGCCAAGGCGGTGGCGTTGAAGGAAGCGCTGACTCCGGAATTCAAAGTTTATGCACAACAGGTTATCAAGAATGCTCAGGCTTTGGCTGCCGGATTGATCGACAAAGGCTATAAACTGGTGTCCGGTGGGACCGACAATCATCTGATGCTGATCGATTTTACCGGCACGGAGATGACCGGCAAGGTCGCAGAGAAAACCCTTGAGGATGCCGGTATAACAGTCAATAAAAATGCCGTCCCCTTCGACACCCGCTCTCCCTTTGTTACCAGTGGTATCCGTATCGGCACCCCGGCGACGACAACCCGTGGTTTAAAAGAAGCCGAGATGAGGCAGGTGGCGGACTGGATTGATCGAGCTTTGAAGAATATTGACAATGCCGCCGAATTGGCACAAATCCGCAGTGAAGTAAAACTGCTCTGTCAGCAGTTTCCACTTTACGCGCATCGTTTGCCCTAGGATTTTCCCATGCAGGAGCGCCCCAGTTGGGATGAATACTTCATGCAGATTACTCAGCTTGTCTCCAGTCGTTCGACCTGTTTACGGCGTCAAGTCGGTGCTCTGCTGGTGAAAGATAAAAACATTCTCGCGACCGGCTACAATGGTGTCCCGCGTGGGATTACGCATTGCGAGGTCACGGGCTGTCTCCGTGAACAGCTCAAGGTTCCTTCAGGCGAACGCCACGAGCTCTGCCGCGGGTTGCATGCTGAGCAGAATGCGATCATCCAGGCGGCCAGCCACGGGGTCAATATCTTTGGATCGACACTCTATTGCACCGACTCGCCCTGCATCATCTGTAGTAAGATGCTGATTAACGCCGGGGTTAAAGAGATTATTTACGGGCGCGGATACCCCGATGAGCTATCCCTGGAAATGCTCAGCGAAGCCGGGATCATTTACCAGCACTTCAATGGGGAGACGCAGCCATGAACTGCCCCTTTTGTGGTCATGATGATACCCGGGTTATCGACTCTCGCCTTGGTAAAGAAGGCAATAATGTGCGCCGTAGGCGCGAATGCCCGGACTGTGAGCGACGGTTTACCACCTATGAGCGGGTCGAAGAAATCCTCCCCTGGGTGATCAAAAAAGATGGTCGGCGTGAAGCCTTTGACCGCGCTAAAATTATTTCCGGCATGCAGCGGGCCTGTGAAAAACGACCGGTTTCGGTCGAACAGATTGAAACTCTGGTCGATCAACTGGAGCGCCGATTTCAAGACTGTGGTGATAAGGAAATTTCTGCCAGTCTGATTGGTGAAGCGGTGATGGACGCCCTCCACGAGGTCGATGAGGTGGCCTATGTCCGCTTTGCCTCGGTCTATCGCCAGTTTAAGGATATTAACGAGTTCATGTCAGAGTTGAACGATCTGCTGAAAAACTCACATTAAATGTCTCTTTCGCGCGTGGCAGCCGGGATATCTGCGAGGGTACCCCGGCTTTTGCTTTGGCCGGCGGTGGTTGTGACATCATGAGCGCTGAACAACAGACATATATGCAACGGGCGTTGCATCTGGCCCGTCAGGCTGTGGGCCGGACTGCGCCGAATCCCCCTGTGGGCGCCGTCATTGTCAAGCACGGGCAGATCGTCGGTGAAGGTTATCATCCTCAGGCCGGAGCGCCTCACGCTGAAATTTTTGCCTTGCGTCAGGCGGGCGCTCAGGCTCGGGGTGCCGACATCTATGTTACTCTGGAACCCTGTTCGCACCATGGTAAGACCCCCCCTTGTGCGGAGGCCTTGATTGCGGCCGGCTTGAAGTCGGTTGTTATTGGGGTCATTGACCCGAATCCCCAGGTCGCCGGATGTGGTATCGCACGGTTGAAAAATGCCGGTCTCAGGGTTCAGATTGGTCTGCTGGAAGAGCAATGTCGCGAACTGATTGTTGCCTTTCGTAAACACATCCTGACCGGCCTGCCGTTCTGCACCTATAAAACGGCGATGACGCTCGATGGCAACACCGCAACCAGGAGCGGGGACTCCCGGTGGATCTCTGGTGCGGCCAGTCGCCAGCGCGTTCATCAGATACGCAACCAGGTTGACGCGATCATGGTCGGGATTGAAACGGTGCTGCAGGATGATCCCCTGCTCAACACGCGGTTACCGGGAGAGCTGTCGCATGATCCGGTCCGCATTGTTGTTGACAGCCAGTTGCGCATGTCGCCAGACAGCCGCATGCTCAGCCAGCACTCGTCTGCCGTAACTCTGATTGCAACCAGTTGTCAGGATGCGGATAAAATTGCGGCGCTAGAGCAGGCCGGCGCAGAACTGATGGTTCTGCCCAGTCACGCTGCCCGGGTCGACCTGGTGGCGCTGTGGAAAGAACTGGGCCAGCGCAATCTACAGAGTCTGCTGTTGGAGGGTGGTGCCACTTTGGCCGCAGCGGCATTAGAGCATCATCTCATTGACCGGATGATGGTTTTTATTGCCGCTAAGATGCTCGGTGGTACGTCACAGCATGGTATTTTTAGCGGCCCTGGATGCCCTCAGATGACCCAGGCCATCCCGCTTGAAAACAGTTGTGTTGAACAGCTGGGCAAGGATTTTCTTATCACCGGGGAGGTTATCCAATGTTTACCGGATTAATCCAGTCGATTGGTACCGTTCGCAGGCTCGATCGTCAGGGGACTGCGGCTCAGTTGACCGTCGCCAGTGATCTCGTGCACGACGATTTACAGCTGGGAGAGAGTATTGCCGTGAATGGTGCCTGCCTGACGGTGACTTCCTGGGAGGCGGACCATTTTACTGTCGATGTCTCGCCTGAGACACTGCAATGCACAACCCTGGCCCATCTGCGACCGCAGCAGAGAGTCAATCTTGAGCGCGCCTTGCGCCTCTCGGATCGCCTGGGCGGACATCTGGTCAGTGGTCATATCGATTGCATTGCGACGGTCCGTCGCCGTTCTCAAGATCAGAATGCGATCCGCCTCACGTTTGAGGTGCCCGCACAAGCGCTCCGTTACATCGTTGAAAAAGGTTCGGTCGCTGTCGATGGGATCAGTTTGACCGTGAACCGCACCGAACAGCAGACGTTCTCGGTGGCGGTCATCCCGCATTCCCTGGAAATGACAACCCTGAAAGATTGTCGTGAGGGCACGCAGGTCAATATTGAAACCGACATGATCGGGCGTTATGTTGAACGCCTGGTGACGCACGTATCGACGACGTCCAGCGGGCAGAAGATCGATGTTGAGTTTCTTGCCAAAAATGGTTTTCTGTGAGATAAATCGCGTTCTCGGCTATTTATAGATAAGGACTTTATTGGTATGACGATTGCTAGGATAGAAGCTGCTCTCGAGGATATCCGTCAGGGCAAAATGGTGATTCTGGTCGATGATGAGGATCGTGAAAACGAAGGCGATCTGGTTGTCGCTGCGGAAATGGTGACAGCTGATATCATCAATTTTATGGCGAAAGAAGGGCGTGGTCTGATCTGCCTGCCGCTGACGGAAGAGCGTGCTGATGCGTTGGATTTACCCCTGATGGTCACGGATAACACGGCTGCTTTTGGGACCGCGTTCACGATTTCCATTGAAGCGCGCCAAGGGGTGTCAACCGGAATCTCCGCTGCTGATCGGGCCCATACGATTCAAGTGGCGGTTGCCGCTGAGACGACCGCCCGAGATCTGGCCCGGCCCGGACACATTTTTCCGCTGCGCGCGAAAAGGGGGGGCGTGTTGGTGCGCGCAGGTCAGACGGAAGGGTCGGTCGATCTCGCCCGCCTCGCCGGTCTCAAGCCAGCGGGGGTGATCTGTGAAATCATGAACGAAGATGGGACCATGGCGCGCATGCCCGAGCTGGAAGTCTTTGCCAAACAGCATGATTTAAAAATTATTTCCATCGCCGACATTGTCGCTTACCGCATGCGCAAGGAGTTGCTAGTCAGACGGGCAGCGGAAACCAGTATCCCGACACTTTTCGGCGGTGATTTTAACGCGATCGTTTATGAAAATGATGTCGATCATGCCCAGCATCTGGCATTGGTCAAGGGGGAGATCGATACGGAGGCCCCTGTTCTTGTGAGGGTTCACTCTGAATGTCTCACCGGAGATGTGTTTGGCTCCGAACGCTGTGATTGCGGTGAGCAGCTCCATGCCGCAATGGCTCAGATCGAAGAAAATGGCAATGGGGTTATTCTTTACATGCGGCAGGAGGGGCGTGGCATTGGTCTGATTAACAAACTGAAAGCCTATGCTCTGCAGGATGAAGGCTATGATACCGTTGAGGCCAATCATGCTCTCGGCTTTGAAGATGATTTACGTGATTATGGTTTGGGTGCTCAGATATTGAATGAACTGGGGGTGCGCAAAATCCGCCTGATGACCAACAACCCGAAAAAAATTGTCGGCCTTGAAGGTTACGGCCTGGAAATTGTTGAGCGGGTGCCAATCGAAATGCCTGCCCATAGCAGTAACCTTAAATATCTAACAACGAAACGCGAGAAACTAGGACACCTGCTGGAGAACCTCTAGCACTTTAAGCCATACAGGAGATGACCATGCCAGAGATTATTGAAGGAAAACTTGAAGCCAAAGGTTTCCGATTTGGAATCATCGTCAGCCGCTTTAACAGTTTTATTTCTGACCGCTTGCTCGAGGGTGCACTCGACTGCTTAAGTCGACATGGTGCTGAGACGACTGAACTTCCCGTTGTCAAGGTTCCGGGTGCTTTTGAAATTCCTCTGGTGGCGAAGAAAATGGCAACCTCGGGTCAGTTTGATGCCCTTATCTGCCTCGGTGCAGTGATCAGGGGGGGCACTCCGCATTTTGAGTATGTCAGCTCTGAAGTCACCAAGGGGATCGCTCTGGTGTCCCTTGACACGGGGTTGCCGGTGTCTTTCGGCGTTCTGACCACCGACTCCGTCGAGCAGGCGATCGAGCGGGCTGGAACCAAGGCGGGCAACAAGGGCGTCGAAGCGGCGATGAGCGCGATCGAAATGGTCAACTTGCTGAAGGCTGTTTGACCGGATGTCGAATAACCGCCGCGTTGGGCGCGAATGTGCCTTAAAAATGTTGTTTGCCTTAAAGCTCGACAGCGACCAGACTGATCCCGTTGGGCTGGCCTCGTCTTTTTGGACGAATTTTCGCTTCGCAGATGATGCTCTCGGGGAACCGCTGGAGACAGCGGAGTCCCCTTTGCCCACAGCGACACGAATGTTTGCTGAAACACTGGTCAACGGGGTTGCAGAGTTTCGTCCGGTGATTGACCAGGTAATTGGGGCGGTTGCGAAAAACTGGTCGCTTGAAAGAATGGCACCGGTTGACCTTTCGATCCTGCGGATCGGCGCCTATGAGATCCTCTATCAGGCGGAAATTCCGGCGCGGGTATCGATTAATGAGGCCATAGAAATAGCGAAGCGCTACGGCACCAAGGAATCTCCCGCATTTATTAATGGTCTGCTCGATAAAATCGCTCAGAACAGTGATAAAAAGCCATAAAATTGCACATCAGAAGTCTTACCTATTGGGGTTGATATGAGTTCGATTAACGTTGGATTGCTCGGGTTTGGCACAATCGGTACCGGGGTGGTCAGGATTTTTCAGAAGAATACCGAGATTATTCAGCAGCGCCTGTGTCACAACATCGCCTTGATGAAGATCGCTGATCTGGACATAACGACAGATCGTGGTGTAAAGCTCGAGGCCGGGATGTTAACGACCGATGTGGAAGAGGTGATCAGTAACCCGGAGATTGATGTCGTCATTGAGTTGATTGGCGGCTATGAACCGGCCAAGAGTTTTATCCTGAAAGCGATTGCCCAGGGGAAACATATTGTTACCGCCAACAAAGCGCTGATGGCCGTTCACGGTCAGGAGATTCTTGATGCCGCCCAACGTCAGGGTGTTGCTGTCATGTTTGAAGCCGCCGTAGGTGGTGGTATCCCGATTATTTCAGCGATCAAGGAAAGCCTCTGTGCAAATCAGTTCAGTTCGGTTCTGGGGATCCTCAACGGTACCTGTAACTTTATCCTCACCAAGATGTTCCAGGACGGTAGTGACTTTGCCACGGTCCTGAAGGAAGCCCAGGATCTGGGTTACGCGGAAGCCGATCCGACGTTTGACATTGAGGGCGTAGATACGGCGCATAAGATTGCTCTGCTGTCAGCACTCTGTTTCGGAACGACGGTTGATTTTGATCAGGTGTACACGGAGGGGATTGACCAGATTACGGCGGTAGATATCACCTTCGCCGCACAGATGGGGTATAAAATTAAGCTTTTGGCGATTGGGAAAAATCACGGAGGCCGGATAGAGGTGCGCGTTCATCCCACTATGATCCCGGACTCCTATCAGTTGGCTGAGGTTGATGGTGTCTTTAACGCTGTACGCCTGACCGGTGATTTTGTCGGCCCAACCTTGCTGTATGGCAGTGGGGCGGGCATGGATGCGACCGCCAGTGCGGTGATGGGTGATGTAATGGCGATCGGTCGCGATCAGCTTTCCGGAGCCCGGCTACGGGTGCCGATTATGGGCTACTGCCCGGATCAGATTAAAGCGCTGCCGATAAAGGCCATGAGTGAGATTGTCAGTCATTATTATCTGCGTTTCACCGCGCTCGACCAACCGGGCGTACTGGCGCAAATTGCTGGTTGTCTGGGTGAGCATAACATCAGCATTCAGTCGATGATTCAGCCTGAGCGGCATGAAGTTGATTCCGTGCCGATTGTGTTGATGACCCATGCGGCCATGGAGGCTGATGTTGCCAACGCGCTGAAAAGAATTGAACAGTTGGCGATTGTCACCCAATCGACCCGCCTGATTCGCGTTGAAAATGACCTGGGTTAAGCAACGATACAGACTCAAAAAAATGACAAAGGCCACCGTTCAGGTGGCTTTTGTCATGAGCGGGACGGTTCCTTAGCGGTTCGTTGAAATTTCCGGTTCGACGATGTATCTTTTGATCTTGCGCGTTGTTGTCTTCGGGAATTCATCTTCACGCAGGGTGAACTTTTTAATGCGTTTGTAATCAGCCAGATTTTTCCCGTAAGTGAGAATGTCTTTACGCATTAATTCTTCGATTTCAGCAGCAGAATAAGGTTCACCGTCCCGCTCTCTGGCCAGTGCAAACAGGGCTTCTTCATCAGGGAAGATGACCGCATAGACCTCCTCTGCGGTGGCGCTGACCTTGTGTCCATACACCATGATCTCAGCAATCAAAGGGCTTTTCAGCAGTTGATTTTCAATCTCTTCGGGATAGACATTCTTGCCGTTGGGCGTCACGATCAGATTCTTGACCCGGCCGCAGATCGCCAACATGTTGTCTTCATCGAAACGTCCAAGATCCCCGGTATGATACCAGCCATCGCGTAGGACATCGTTCGTGGCCTTCTCATTCTTGTAATAGCCGAGCATAACATTTGGACCTTTGACCAGGATCTCTCCTTCACCATCGGCATTCGGGCGGTCGATCTTGACCTGAACGTCCGCCAGGACTTCGCCAACCGTCCCGGGCTTACTGTTAAACGGACTTTCCGCCGAGATAACGGGCGCTGTTTCGGTAATCCCGTAGCCCTGTAAGAGCGTCAGTCCCAGGTTCTTGAATCCCATAGCGACGGCCGGGTCGAGGGCTGCGCCCCCACTGACAAAGGTGGTTCTGGTTCCGACGGACTGCTGGACTTTCGCACTGACAATTTTGCGGGTCAGGGTAAACTTATAGAGCAGCCGTGATGAGGATTTGGATTCAATGTTTTTCATGATGCGATCATAGAGCAGGCGGTAAACGGCTGGAACGCCAAGCAGGAACGTCGGCTTGACTTCATTGAGGTTGTCCCCGAGTTTTTTGATCGACTCGGCGAAACTCACCTGTCCACCAAGTGACAGTGGCAGCAGGACGCCGCAGACCTGTTCAAAAACATGGTTGATTGGCAGAAAGGAGAGTGTTGCGATGGAACTGTCAAGCTGGAAGCGCTCGATCGCCGCATGGATGTTGGTGACAATGTTCTTGTGGCTGAGCATCGCCCCCTTGGCGCGCCCAGTTGTCCCTGAGGTGTAGAGAATAACCGCTCTGTCTTCCGCTCGGGTTGCGGGGGGCGGCAGCGGCGTTGTGTGAAAAATATCTTTATAGGCAAAGAGTCTTTTCTCTTTTAGCAAACGATTGCGTGACATTTCCGATTCAGAAAGAAAATTGATCTTTTTTTTCTTTTTCCCCGGCTCCTTTTCCTGGTGTGTGAGGACGGCATGGGCTTCAACCGCCGCGTCTTCAATGAGCTTACTCCGTTCGCTCGGGATGTTCAGGTCTATGACCAGGTCTTTCCAGAGCGTCGAAAGTGTATCCAGCGCTCCAGCAAACAGACTCTGATCAGCCAGTTCAGCATGGGGCGTGTCAAGCAGGATGATTTTTTTAAGTTGCGGCAGGTCGTCGATCACTTCGAGAAGGGTGTCAAATTGTGGTTGGCTGACAAAGGCGGCCTCGGTATCAGAATCATTGAGGATATGTCTGAGCTCGGTTGCCTTGAGTTCTTTATCAATCGGGATCGCGACACAGCCAGCACGTAAAATGGAAAGATACGCCGCAACCCAACGCGGGGAAGAGGCCCCAAGGAGGGCCACGTGGGATTTCTCTTTAATGTTTAATTGATCCAGTCCTGCTGCCAGGTTTTCGACCGTGTCCCAAAGCTTGCCATAGGTCAGCGGTTTCCACTCGTTGTTATGTTTAAACCGCAGAGCAACTTTCGACTGATGCTGCTGACAGCTCGTATGAATCAACTGATCAATGGTCTGCACGGGGGTAACTCCTCGCAATGGTGGTTGTCAGGGACGCTTCGTCTGTTGCTTTTGAAAGAAAACAATAGTTTACTTTAGCTGCGTCCTCAGAATCAGGCAAGCGTGAAATACAGCCCCCTTGCCTCCGCGAATAAGTTGCAAAAGGCAGAGTGAAATTGACGAAATAGCTTGACAGCATTGAAGTCTATCTGATAAAAGAACGCCGCAGTTGGATGCAGGCACGTAGCTCAGTGGGAGAGCACTACCTTGACACGGTAGGGGTCGGCGGTTCAATCCCGCCCGTGCCTACCATATTATGCACCATTAGACAGATTGTACTGACGTCGAGGCATCTCTAGGATGCCTTTTTTTGTTTGGGAGAAAAACTATGGCTTTATTGCAGATTGAACTTCCTGACGGCACTCTGAAAGAGGTTGAACCGGGCTCAACGGCCTACGATGTTGCTCTGTCGATTGGTGAGGGACTGGCCAGGCAGTCTTTAGCTGCACGATTTGACGATGCTGTGATCGACATCACTAGGCCTTTGGACCACTCAGGCAAGCTGGCGCTGATTACTCAGAACTCTCCCGAGGCGCTGGAGATTATTCGCCATTCCTGTGCCCATCTCATGGCTCAGGCGGTGAAAGAGCTTTATGCCGATGAGGTCCAGGTCACTATCGGCCCGGCAATAAAGGACGGCTTTTACTACGATTTTTTCAGCGAGACGAAGAAATTTGTCCCGGAAGATTTTCCGCTGATCGAAGCAAAGATGACGGAACTGGCCAAGCAGGATCAGGTGATTACGCGTGAAGTCATGTCCCGTGAAGCCGCGATTGAGCTGTTCCGGGGGATGGGTGAGGACTATAAGGTTGAGTTGATTGAAGATCTTGACGAAGAGTCGGTGTCGCTCTACCGCCAGGGCAATTTTGTTGATCTTTGCCGTGGGCCTCACGTGCCGAGGACCGGGGTGCATAAAGCCTTTAAGCTGACCAGCCTTGCCGGAGCCTACTGGCGCGGGGATGAGCACAACGCCATGTTGCAACGGATTTATGCCACCGCGTTTCTCAATAAGAAAGAACTCAAAGCACATTTGCATCGTTTGGAAGAAGCACGTAAGCGGGATCATCGGAAATTAGGGCGCGAACTAGATCTCTTCTCCTTCAGCGAAGAAGCTGGTGGTGGCCTGGTCCTCTGGCATCCCAAGGGTGCCATGCTGCGCGCGATCATCGAAGATTATGAGCGCAAAGAGCACCTCAAACGCGGTTATGAGCTCGTTGTCGGTCCCCAGATTCTCAAAACAGATCTCTGGAAAATGTCCGGTCATTATGAGAATTATCGGGAAAACATGTATTTCACCGAAGTGGATGAGCAGGGCTACGGGATTAAGCCGATGAATTGCCTGGCGCACATGTTGATTTACAAGTCGAAACCACGCTCTTATCGGAATCTGCCGATCCGTTATTTTGAATTGGGAACGGTTTATCGCCATGAGAAGTCCGGGGTGCTGCACGGTCTTTTACGGGTACGGGGATTTACCCAGGACGATGCGCATATTATCTGTCGTCCGGATCAGATTGATGCTGAAGTCAAAGGCGTCATGCGTTTTGTTCAAGATGTCGCCGCCACCTTCGGTTTCGATTATACAATGGAACTGTCCACCCGACCGGAAAAATCGATTGGCAGCGATGCCGATTGGGAACAGGCAACTGCGGCGTTACAGAGTGCCCTTGAAGACAGTGGACAGGCCTTTGAAATCAATGCCGGGGATGGCGCATTTTATGGTCCGAAGATTGATGTTAAGCTGAAGGACGCGCTTGACAGGGAATGGCAATGTGCTACAATCCAGTGCGATTTTACCTTGCCGGAACGTTTTGACCTGACGTATGTCGGGACTGACGGTGAAAAACACCGTCCGGTCATGCTGCACCGCGTCATCGTTGGTTCGATTGAACGTTTTATCGGGGTTTTGATTGAGCACTATGCAGGTAGCTTCCCGCTCTGGCTTTCGCCGGTTCAGGCGATTGTCCTGAATGTGACCGACAATCAAGCCGATTATGCCCAGCAGGTTTTCGAGCAACTTCGTGCTGCCGGGATCAGGGTCGAGGTCGATTTGCGTAATGAAAAGCTCGGATTCAAGATCCGTGAAGCGCAGATGGCCAAGATCCCATATATGCTCGTCATCGGTGACCGGGAAGTCGCGGATCAAACCGTTGCACCACGCTTTCGCGATGGTAAAAACCTTGATCCTGTCAGTGTTGCTGATTTTGTCAGTTTTGTTGAGGCAGAAGTTGCAGCCTATAATTAGTGCAAAAAACCACTCTGGTTTTTTGCGCTGCTAAACGCCATGTTTTTTTCGAGAAGATAGAGGAGTCACGTCATAGCTAAAGAAGCGAACATCAATGAAGCCATCACTGCCCGTCAACTCCGGGTCATTGATGATGAAGGTGGCCAGTTAGGGATTCTGGAGCTGGAACAAGCGTTAGCCTTAGCCCGGGAGCAGGGTCTTGACCTAGTTGAGGTGTCCCCGCAAGCGAGTCCTCCGGTTTGCCGGATTATGGATTACGGGAAATATAAATACCAGCTGGCGAAACGTGCTTCTGAAGCCAAGAAGAAACAGGTCAAGGTTGAAATCAAAGAAGTTAAAATGCGACCTAAGACCGATGATCACGATTTTCAGTTCAAAATCAAACATGCCCGCAGGTTTCTTGAAGAAGGCAATAAAGTAAAACTCACAATTATGTTTCGTGGCCGTGAAAATGCGCACCCTGATCAGGGGATGAAACAGCTGACAAAAGCAGTTGAAGCATTAAAGGATATCGGTCAGGTAGAATCACATCCGAGTAAGATGGGTCGTTTTATGACGATGATGGTCGGTCCGTTAAAAAGCTGAAGCGGTCATCCGTAAACTGAAACAATAAAATATAAGTAACAGGAGAGACAGATGCCAAAAATCAAAACAAACCGTGGTGCCGCTAAGCGTTTCCGTAAAACCGGTACCGGTAAGATTCGGCGGAATAAGGCCTATACAAGCCATATCCTGACTAAGAAAACCACCAAGCGCAAGCGTGCCCTGCGCCAATCGGTAATTGTTTCTAAAGCCGATGCACACAATATCGCCCAACTGATTCCCTACTTATAATCTCTGTTGTCAACTGAAGACAACAGGGCTGTGAACTGCGGGGACCGATCTCCCCCTGTAGATCCGGCCACGGCAATTGCCGAAACCACCACATAAAGAAGGAGAAAGTGAGATGCCAAGAGTAAAAAGAGGGTTTAAAGCCCGTCGTCGTCGCAACAAAGTGCTCAAACTTGCTAAAGGTTATCGTGGCGCCCGAAGTAAGTTGTTCCGCTCAGCAACAGAAGCCGTTGATCGTGCTTTGAATTACGCGTATCGCGACCGCAAGGTTAAAAAACGGGATTTTCGCGCTCTGTGGATCACCCGGATCAATGCAGCTGCTCGCGATAATGGTCTCTCCTACAGCCGTTTAATCCATGGTCTGAAGCAGGCTGAAGTTGCTCTGGATCGCAAAATTATGGCAGAGCTCGCTGTCAGTGATCCGGCTGGATTTACCGTGGTTGCTGAAGCCGCCAAGGCCAAACTGCAGTAAGCGGTCTAAAACCGATCTGAGGAGATGGAGTGCTAGCTTCATCTCCTTTTTTTTTCGGTTCATTTACTTTTCCCCACACAAGAGATCATGGATTTGAGCTCTGTTGCCTTGCCGCAACTTAAGTATGGAATGAGACGATGAAAGAACGATTAGTAAAGCTCCAGGCAGAGGCTTTGTCTGCATTGCAGCAGTCACAAGATTTAAAAGCTTTGCAGGACGTCCGGGTCAGTATTCTTGGTAAAAAGGGTGCATTGACGGACATCATGAAGGGGATGCGAGAGCTGTCAGCCGAAGAGCGACCCGCGATCGGCAATCTGGTCAACAGTTTAAAAGACCAGTTTGAGGCCGCTTTTGCTCTGCGTCAGTCAGAACTCCAGCAAAAAGCGATCGCTGATAAGCTCGCCCAGGAGAACATCGACGTCACCTTGCCGGGCAGGACGGTCGTGCCTGGAAACCTGCATCCGGTGACCCTGGTCAGCGATGAGATTGTTGATATTTTTTCCCGGCTTGGTTTCTCTGTGGCTGAGGGTCCGGAAATTGAACAGGACTTCTATAACTTTGAAGCCTTGAATATTCCCAAGGATCATCCCGCCCGGGATATGCAGGACACCTTTTATATCAGTGACGACTTGGTCTTACGCACCCATACCTCGCCCGTCCAGATCCGCACCATGTTACAGCACCAACCGCCGATTCGAGTGATCGCCCCGGGAACTGTTTATCGGCGTGATTCTGACCTGACGCACAGTCCGATGTTTCACCAGATTGAGGGATTCCTCGTTGATGAGCGGGTCACTTTCGGGGACCTGAAAGGGATTCTGACCCATTTTCTCAAGGAGTTTTTTGGTGACCGCTTAGAGGTCCGATTCCGGCCGTCATTTTTCCCCTTTACCGAGCCCAGCGCCGAAGTTGATATCGCTTGTGTGATCTGTGGCGGGCAGGGCTGCCGCGTCTGCAGTGGTAACGGTTGGTTGGAAATTCTCGGCTGTGGGATGATTGATCCGGCGGTCTTTGATGCTGTCAATTATGATGCGGAACAGTACAGCGGATTTGCCTTCGGCATGGGGCTTGAGCGCATCGCCATGTTGAAATATGGTGTCAATGATTTACGTCTGTTTTTCGAAAATGACCTGCGCTTCCTGAAACAATTCTGAGATTGATGTAAGGACCTTGAGAGATGATCGTTACCTATAATTGGTTAAAAGAATTTGTTGATTTTCGTTATTCACCACAGGAACTCTGTGACCGTTTGACGATGGTCGGTCTGGAAGTGGATGCCCTTGAAGAGCTGGGAGGGAAGCTCGATTCCGTTATTGTCGCTCAGCTGGATGCCGTCGAGCCGCACCCTGATGCCGATCGTTTGACGGTCTGTCAGGTCAATACCGGCAATGCGGTTGTTCAGGTTGTCTGTGGGGCGACCAATCATAAGTCTGGTGACTTGATTGCCCTGGCGCAACCGGGAACTCTGCTGCCGGGTGACTTTAAAATAAAAAAATCAAAGATCCGGGGGCAAGTTTCCCAGGGAATGCTCTGCTCGGAAAAGGAACTCGGGCTATCTGATGAAGCTGCCGGCATCATGATTCTGCCACCGGGGTTAACGCTCGGTCAACCGGCCTTTGAAGCGCTTGGGCTGAAGGACTTTCAGATCGAAATCGGCTTGACCCCCAACCGTCCGGATTGTCTCAGTGTCGTTGGGGTGGCGCGGGAAGTGGCAGCTCTCTGTGACGAACCGCTTCAGTTACCGACCCGACAGATTAAAGAAAGTCACAAGCCGATTGAACAACAAGCTGCGGTCAGGATTGACAACGCAGATGGTTGCCCACGCTATGCGGCACGCATGATTGATGGGATTACGATTGGACCCTCTCCCGACTGGATGGTGCGCCGACTTCAAGCAGTCGGCATGCGTTCGATCAACAATGTTGTTGATGTCACCAACTACGTGATGATGGAATTGGGGCATCCGCTCCATGCTTTTGATTATCGTTTTTTGGAAGAAGGGCGCATCGTCGTCAAATCGGCTCAGGAAGGTGAACGTTTTACCACCCTGGATGAACAGGAACACTGCTTGACGGCGGACGACCTGATGATCTGTGATGGTCAGCGTGCCGTTGCCCTGGCTGGAGTGATGGGGGGATTGAACTCTGAAGTTCAGGACGACACCAGGACAGTTCTGCTGGAAGCCGCCTATTTTAAACCAACTTCGATCAGACGGACCAGTAAGCGCCACGGGTTGCACACGGAATCATCCCACCGTTTTGAACGTGGGGCTGATATTGACATGATTCCCGTGGCTCTCGACCGGGCCGCAAGCTTGATTGCTGAATTGAGCGGTGGGCAGGTTCTGGACGGGGTAATCGATACCTATCCGCGGAAACTTGAGCCTTTGGTGATCGAACTTCAGCACCAGAAGGTTGTCGACCTGCTGGATGTGCCGGTGGATTCTGAGACGATTCGAACCCTGCTTGAATCGATCGGTCTTGAGGTGCGTGCCGGTTCGAGCGTAGAGAGCCTAGCGGTCACCATACCGAGTTTCCGACCCGACATTGAGCGCGAGGTGGACCTGATTGAAGAAGTCGCCAGACTGTACGGTTATGAGCGAATTCCGGTGACCATGCCGGTTGGAACCGTTGATGCCGTGTTGCCGCCGAAACGTCAGAAACTTCAGCAGCAGTTGCGTCAGTTGATGGTAAAAACCGGTTTTTCCGAGGCCATGAATTATTCTTTTATCGCGCCCGATGCCGTGGGGAAAATGGGCCTGGATTCGAATGACGAACGTTTGTCAGCGATCAGAATTATGAATCCGCTGTCCGAAGATCAGGCGGTGATGCGCACCACACATGTTCCCAGTCTGCTGGAAACCGTTGTGCGAAACATCAATTACCGCAGTTTTGATTTACGCCTGTTTGAACTGCGTCCGGTCTTCCTCACTCAGGCTGAGCATGACGCCTGCCAGGAAACCCTGACACTGACCGCGGTCATGTCCGGTCGGCGTGCACCTGAAGGTTGGTGTCAATCAACGGCTGCGGTTGATTTTTATGATCTCAAAGCGGTCGTCGAAGAAATCACTGAGCAGACCCGGCTGGCAGACATCAGCTTTGATGCGGGACACTCCCAAAACTATTTTCATCCGGGGAAATCCTGCTGTGTTAAAGCTGGTGAACAGATCGTCGGTTATCTCGGCGAACTGCATCCTCAGGTTCTGGCACAATTCTCGATTGATCAGCCGGTCTACCTATTTGAACTGGATGTTGAAAAACTCATTTTGCTGGCCGGCTCTTGCGCGAAATTCCAACCCCTGTCCCGCTTTCCTGACGTCATCAGAGACAGTGCTCTGCTGTTGGATGATGAGATTCAGGCGGCGCAGATCCTGGAGATCGTCAAGCGCAGCAAACTCAAATCGGTGGACAACGTCACCCTGTTTGATCTCTACACCGGTCAGGGGATTCCTGCGGGAAAGAAGAGTCTCGCTATCCGTGTGCGCTATCGTGATCTCGAGAAAACTTTGACCGAAGAGGAAGTCAGTAAGTCCCATGACAAGCTGATTCGTTCACTTTCTCAGCAGCTTGGTGCAGAAATTCGTTGATAGCGCTTGCAGCCGCTCAGGCAGTATGGTATATGTCCTTAAATATCAGATAGATAGTAGTTTTAATATAGCGCCTGCAGGGCCTAGCAGGAGGGACCATGACAAAAGCAGACCTCATAGAAAGCGTTTACTTGACAACCGGCTTTTCAAAAAAAGAATCCGCCGCAATCGTCGAGATGGTTTTTGATCTCATGAAAGAAACCCTGGAAAACGGGGAAAAGATAAAGATTGCCGGTTTCGGTAACTTTGTCGTCAAAGAGAAGGCGTCCCGGCGCGGCCGTAATCCTCAGACCGGGAGTGAAATAGAAATTTCTGCACGTAAGATTTTGACGTTTAAGCCGAGCCAAGTGCTTAAGGCGGCTATCAACGAAGAAATCTGATCGTCGATCGAGCTGTATGGTGATGGAAATCCCTGAAAAGCTCTATTTTAAAATTGGTGAAGTTGCAGCGTTGCTGGAGCTTAAAACCCATGTGCTGCGCTATTGGGAAACAGAATTTCCAGTTTTAAAGCCGGTCAAAAGCCGGTCGAATCAACGCTTATATCGGCGTGAAAATGTCGAAACAGCCCTGTTGATAAAGGATCTTCTTTATCGTCAGGGCTTTACTATTGCCGGTGCCCGCCAGCAGCTTAAAGTTGACGCGCAGACGCGTCTCCCTTTAGGCGATCCTGCGTCACCAGCCGCTCTCCTCAAGGACATCAAGTCGGACCTCGTGCGCATCCGTCAACGTCTTACGGATGATCAGATTTAAGAAAGTGTCCCCGTGTTAATTCTTGTCACCAATGATGATGGTGTCCGTTCCCCGGGGTTGCGGGCTCTGGCCGCGGCCATGAGCACGTTAGGCCGCGCGGTGATTGTCGCTCCGGATCGCAATCGCAGTGCCGTTGGTCATGCCTTGACCCTTGAGCATCCTTTGCGTGCGGAAGAACTGAAGCCCGATCTGTTTGCCGTCGACGGAACCCCGACCGATTGCGTTAACCTTGGTATTCACGGTCTGCTCAAGCAGCGTCCACAGCTGGTTGTTTCCGGGATCAATCGGGGCGCTAATGTCGGTGACGATATTACCTACTCAGGGACGGTCTGTGCGGCGCTGGAGGCTTCGTTGATGGGACTGCCAGCCTTTGCCATTTCACTCGATTCCCTGCAGTTCAATTCACAGGATTTTGCGGCGGCGGCAGATTTTGCGCGCCAGCTTGCGGAAAGAATTTTACAGCAGGGGCTGCCACAGGACACTTTTCTCAATGTTAATGTCCCCTCCGGAACTATTCGCGGCGTTCAGATCACGCGCCAGGGAAAGCGTTGCTATGGGGAGACCGTGGTCTGCAATCAAGATCCCCGGGGGCGCAACTATTACTGGATTGGCGGATCGGAGGTCGGTTTTGAAGATATTCCCGGCAGCGATGGAAATGCCCTGGCGCAAGACATGATCTCGGTGACACCCCTGAAAACCAATATGACCCACGAGAGCGCCCATGAAGAACTGCGCAACTGGTCATTGGATAGCTTTGTGAGTCTAAATTGATGGATTTTGCAATCGCCAGGCGGCGGATGGTGGAACAGCAGATTGTTGCTCGCGGGGTGACTGATGTGCGCGTTATTGAGGCGATGAAAAACATTCCCCGCCATCTCTTCGTCGAAGTCGGACTGCAGGCCCATGCTTACAGTGATTCCTCCTTGCCGATTGGTGCCAAGCAGACAATCTCTCAGCCCTATATGGTCGCCGCCATGAGCGCTGCCCTGGAGCTACAGGGACATGAAAGAATTCTGGAAGTCGGCACCGGTTCCGGTTATCAGACGGCCCTGTTGGCGAAGCTGGCCAAACGGGTTTATTCGGTTGAACGGATCGCAATCCTGGCCGGACGGGCGCGCAAGGTTCTCGATCAGCTGCAACTGAGTAATGTCAATATCAAAATTGCCGACGGCACCATTGGCTGGAAAGATCAGGCGCCCTTTGATGGTATCCTGGTGGCTGCAGGTTCACCGGAGATTCCTTTGTCCTACCTGGAACAACTGGATGTCGGCGGAAAATTGGTGCTGCCGGTCGGCGATCGTGATCAGCAGATCCTGGTCCGGGTGATTCGTCAGCAGGATGGAAGCTTTAAAAAGGAACAATTGATGGGCTGTCGTTTTGTCCCCCTCATTGGTGAACAGGGCTGGGAGGATGAGGGGAACGGATGAAAGCTTTTCGCCGTTTATACGACTGGGTGCTGTCCTGGGCGGACACCCGTTATGGTGTTCCGGCGCTGTTTGTCCTGGCGTTCGCGGAAGCGAGTTTTTTCCCGGTTCCGCCCGATATGTTGCTGATGGCGCTGGCGCTGGCTTCGCCATTCCAGGCCTATCGTTTTGCCCTGGTTGCTACAGTCGGTTCGGTCAGCGGCGGGATGCTCGGCTATTTTATCGGCTGGGGTTTCTGGGGGGCAGTTGAACCTTATTTTTACCGCTATGTTCCCGGGGTAACCGCAACCGGCTTTGAGTTGGTCAGAAGTCTGTTCGAAAAATATGATTTCTGGACGGTTTTTGCCGCCGGATTTACTCCGATACCCTACAAAATTTTTACCATTGCCGCCGGTGCATTTCATATCAACTTCCCGGTTTTTGTCGGGGCTTCGCTGATCGGACGCAGTCTGCGTTTTTTCCTGGTCGCAGCGATGTTCTATTATTTTGGTAAGCCAGCACGCCGCTTGATTGAAAAATATTTTAACCTGTTCTCAATTCTGCTTCTCGTTGCTATTATCATTGTCATTGTGATCGTTAAGGTCTTCACGTAACCTTATCCTCCCACTTTAGGTGAGCAGACATGCAAAAAGCTTCGTTGAGGATTGCTGCACAAAAAATCACCAACGAAAAGCTGCGTCCGCTTTTATCTTTTTGCCTGCTGCTGTTCCTCTGCCTGCTCCTCTGCGCATGTGAAACCGGCATTTACCATACCGTCCGGCCCGGACAGACCCTGTATCGTATCAGCCATACCTATGGGGTCAATGAAGACTACCTGGCGCGCCTCAATGCTGTTGCCGACCCCGCTCAGTTAAAGATTGGTACGCGCCTCTATATCCCAGGGGCAGAGCGGGTTTTACGGGTGCCGGTCGTGAAGCCCGAGGTCAAACCTGCGCCGCCGGCTGCAGTCAAAAAGACGGTTGTCAGTAAGCCGATGAAAACACCACCGGTGGTCGCGAAACAGCCACCCCAAAGGCCGTTCGTTTTACCTAAAGCCAGCAAAGCAACAGTGGTTGATAAACTCCGCTGGCCGCTCCGTGGGAAAATTGTGCGCTCTTTCAGCAGCCAAGCGAAGGCCGGGGGGGGGAAGGGTATCGAAATCGCCGTCAGGGCTGCGAGTGAGGTCACTGCAGCAGAAGCTGGCAAGGTGATTTACAGTGGCGATGGGGTCAACGGTTACGGTTTTCTGATTATTCTGCAACATGAAAATGATCTCTTTACCGTCTATGGCTTCAATCAGCGCAATGTCGTCAAACAGGGAGATTTTGTCAGCAAGGGAGAGAAGATTGCGCTCTCTGGGACGCCACCGGCAGGGGGGCAGCCACGTTTGCATTTCGAAGTGCGCAAAGGCAAACAGGCGGTCGATCCGATTTTGTACTTGCCATGACCGATTCGCATCCTTAGACTGCAGCTATTCTTTTGTAATGTTATTGTCATGGAGGAACGCATGGGAGCATTTGGCTCGGATTATGATGAATCAAGCGATTCCAATCAGGGGCCTGATTTAACCCGCCTGTCGGAAATTGAGCTGGAAGATAACAGCAGGTCACCGCAAGAGCATGAAAAAGCTTTTTCTGCTGCTGATGACAGCTCCACCGCTGATGCGATCAAGATTTATCTGAAAGACATTCAAAAAAGCAAATTATTGACCGCACAGGATGAGCGCGAGCTCGCCGGACTTATCGCTGAGGGGGATGATGCCGCCCGACAACGAATGATTGAGTCCAATCTGCGTTTGGTGGTCAAACTTGCCAAGCGCTACATGAACCGCGGGCTGCCTTTCCTTGATCTGATTGAGGAAGGCAACATGGGTCTGATCAAGGCCGTCGAGAAATTCAAAGTCAGCAAGGGCTGCCGGTTTTCCACCTATGCAACCTGGTGGATTCGCCAGTCAATTGAGCGTGCCCTGGTCAATCAGAGTCGCACCATCCGGCTCCCAGTTCATGTGGCCGATGATATCAATAAGCTGATCAAGATCAGCCGGGAACTGGTGCAACGACTGAAGCGGGATCCCAGTGACGAAGAGATTGCTGAAGCGATGGGGTCAGACCCGGCCCATGTTCGCAAAATGATGATCCTAGTCAAAAAAACTTATTCCATTGAGCACCCGATGGGTGACAATGATGATTACAGTTTGATTGATACCATTGAAGACAAGAATATTGCCGATCCCGGCAGTATGATTGAAGATCTGGATCGTTTTGCCCACGTTATGGAGTGGATGGAAGATCTCAACGAGAACGAACGGGAGATTCTGGCCATGCGTTTTGGTCTGGACGATCGTGAACCACAAACGCTTGATACTATCGGGCAGAAGTTCGGCGTCACCCGTGAGCGCATTCGCCAGATTGAAGCAAAAAGCCTCACCAAATTGCGCAAGACCTTAAAAGAACGCCTGACGAGCGAAGACGATTAGTCCAGAACATCAGGAGGTGCTCAATGGATGATTTAAAGCTGATTATCCGGGATATTCCGGATTTCCCGAAAAAAGGGATTGTGTTTAAAGATATTACGACGCTGCTCTCAGATGCCAAAAGTTTCCATCGCATGGTTGACCTGCTGGCGCATCGCTATGTCGGTGAAAAAATCGATCAGATTGTCGGTATTGAAGCACGTGGTTTTATTCTCGGTGCGGCGCTGGCGTATAAACTGGGAACCGGGATAACTCTGGTACGTAAACCAGGGAAGTTGCCCTATAAAACCAGTAGTATCAGCTATGAGCTTGAATATGGCACTGATACGCTGGAGATCCATGAAGATGCTTTCAAGCCTGGTGATCGGGTTATTATCGCTGACGATCTGCTAGCCACCGGCGGAACAATGGCGGCCGTTGTTGATCTGGTCGAAAAAAACGGAGCGGTTATCTACGAATGTGCCTTTATGGCGGAACTGGAGTTCCTCAACGGACGCAGTAAATTGCCATCGGGTAAAGTTTACAGTTTACTGAAATTCTGACCAGATCAAGCGTTTACGCATAACCTACAACAAACTTCATCAATGTCTCATCTGTTGGCCCCGTAGCTCAGCTGGATAGAGCAGCGCCCTCCTAAGGCGAAGGTCGGTGGTTCGAATCCACCCGGGGTCGCCAGTTTATCTCTGTTGAACAATAGGCTGTGATTATGAACCAAGACAAATTGAAAAAAGGGGTCAACGATTCCGCCTGTTTTGCCTGTGGACAGGAAAACCCTGTCGGCATCAAGGCACAATTCAGCACTGACAAAGAGGCCCAGACCAGCTATGCAACCTTAGCGTTGCCGGATCATTTTCAGGGTTGGCTGGATGTCGTTCACGGTGGGATTCTCGCAACATTGCTCGATGAAGCCTGTGCCTATGCCTGCATGACTGCGGTTGATCAATGTGTCACCGCTGAAATCAAGGTGCGTTACCGCAAGCCGGTTCCAGTTGGTGAAACAATCGAAATCTATGGTCAATTGACGGATAAAAGCCGCAAAATCTGGGTAGCACAGGCTCAGATTAAAATATCTGGAACACTGTACGCGGAAGCGGAAGCGAAAATGTTTATTCTAGATCAGTCCTGAGCGGTGGCCTCTGGCCAGGCTCACTGCCGTTTCGGCGGCCGAAAAGGCTCAGAGAAAACTCCAGACTGGCTAGGTTAATTCACAGAAGCTGCCGCCAACGCGCGGATGCTGGAATCTTTCTTTTCAGGGAATAATGATGGAGTCAATCAGTTTTACTTTGCAGGATGGCCTTGCCCACATACAACTGCAACGGCCTGACCGCCTCAATGCGGTCAGTCTGACGATGTTATCTGAACTTCAGGAGCTTTTTGAACGGCTTGGCAAAGAACAGGCGGTCACGGGGGTTCTGTTGGCCGGCAGTGGCGGCAATTTCTCTGCCGGGGCCGATCTCAATGAAATCCGCCATTTCACACCTCTGGAGGCGATTGCTTTTGCTGAACAGGGACAAAAGCTGTGCTCGATGATTGAGGGCTTTCCCCGTCCGGTGCTGGTCGCTGTCAGTGGCTACGCGCTGGGGGCTGGACTGGAACTGGCACTGTCCTGTGATTATATCCTGGCGGATACAACCGCTCAGTTCGCCTTTCGTGAACTGTCTTACGGAGTTCTGCCCGCTTTTGGTGGGACCCAGCGGTTGCCGCGGTTAGTGGGCAAGGCCAAAGCCAAGGAAATGATCTTTACCGGGCAGCTGCTTGGCGCGGAAGAGGCTTTGCGCATCGGTTTGATTAATCAACTGTTTGCTCCGGAAGAGATGCTCGTTAAGGTGAAGGGACAACTGCAACAGATTTGCAGCTATGGGCTGCTCTCGTTGCAACTGGGCAAAGAAGTGATCGATACCGGCTATGAAATCAATCTCGCGGCGGCATGCAAGATGGAGCGTGATGCTTTTGCGGTCTGTTTTTCCACGGATGATCAGAAAGAGGGGATGGACGCCTTTATGGAAAAACGTCAACCCCGCTTTACGGGGAAATAACATGGGTCCGTGGCAGCTGCTTAAAACAGACATCAGACGGGGCGTCGGTACTATTTACCTCGATAATGATCAGCGCTTCAATACTCTGCACCGGGACTGTATTCTTGAACTCCGGGACGCTTTGAAAGTGCTCGAAGATGACACTGATGTCGGCTGTATTGTCCTGACCGGGGACCCGGGAGAAAGCTTTGCGGTCGGCGCCAATATCGCCGAAATGAAAGACTTTCAGCCGCTTGATGGTTGGAAGTTTTCCCAACTGGGGCAGGGGCTGTTCGATCAGATTGAACAAGCGAAAAAGCCGGTGATTGCAGCGTTAAATGGCATCACCATGGGCGGCGGCTGCGACCTGGCTCTGGCCTGTGATATCCGCCTGGCCAGCGATCGCCTGAAAATTGCGCATCCAGGAGCCAAGCTCGGGATCATCACCGGTTTCTGCGGGACACAAAAACTGCCCCGGATTGTCGGGCGCAATAAGGCAAAAGAGATTTTCATGACTGCAGGAACCTATTCGGCACAGGAAGCCCTGCGCATGAAATTGATCGAACAGGTGTATCCGGCGGCACAATTCATGGACTCTGTCAGGGTCTATGCCGAACAGATCGCCGCGCAACCACGGCAGGCTTTACAGTTGGCGAAAAAACTCCTCAATGCTGCGGAGAATGTCTGCCTGAACAATGGCCAGGTGATGGAGTTGGGGGCCTTCGCGTCATTATTTCCGCGTGCTGGAACGATGGAACGGATTGATGATTTCTTTGCCGCGCATTCGCGGATTGACAGTCCGGAATGATGTTGCTATAAAAATCTATCTCCGGGCGGTTAGCTCAGCGGGAGAGCATTCGCCTCACACGCGAAGGGTCCGGGGTTCGATCCCCCGACCGCCCACCAGTTTTTTCAAGAGGTTAGCCATTGCAGGTTAGCCTCTTTTTATTTACTATTTAATTTACAGATTTTTTTTAGCTGGAATTGGTAATCACTTTTCACGGCATACGACGTTGCCCAGTGAAGATTCTGAGTGGTTGAAGCCGGAGGCCTTTCATACAGCGCCAGCTCCGGTCAGAGACATGAAATGAAGAGGCAATGTGCTCCCTATGGAAACAACCGCATTACACATAGAAGACTGGGGCCTGCTCGATTATGGGCAGGCATTTGAACGTCAGGCACAGATGGTTCACCAAAGGCTGCAGGGAACAGGGCGGGATACCCTGGTTCTCGTCGAACACCCACAAACTGTCACTCTGGGACGGCGAGC
>JAPHSA010000066.1 GCA_026193235.1 Deltaproteobacteria bacterium
CTGGCGAGATAGTCTTCTTTGACGCCGACATGGCAGCGGCCACAGAAATCCGGCACCTTATCGTAGTCAGGCACCCCGATAAAACCACGCTCGGGAGTCATCGCCATTTCAAAATCTGTCGGATCGCCACCATGGCAGTCATGACAGCTGATACCGTTAGCCGAATGGACACTGGTTCGCCACTGTTCTACCGGCTCGCCAAGGTGCCCATCTAAGCCACCATGACACTGGATACAGACCGTATCCTCTGCCGCCGTAACCGGAGACACGAATTGCAGGACAAAGAACATAACCAGCAAAATTGTGTAGAAAACTTTCGCATTTTTCATGAGTAATGCCCCCAAATCGACAGGCCGACAACCAGTAGAATCCCCAACAGATAAAGGGTGACAAAGATCGGGCGCTTAGATGGTCGTCGTTCAGGACTGCGGTCAAGAAATGGCAACATGGCCAAAAAGCCCATGGCTGCTCCCTGAGAAGCCAGCCCGAGCAACTCGCTGGGGAAGATCTTCAAGGTTTGATAGGCCCAGAGGAAATACCACTCAGGCTTGATATGTTCCGGAGTGCTAAAGGGGTCGGCTGGCTCCAGGGCATCCAGGGGGATGAACATCCAGGGAGCATAAAAAGTGATAGCAACCAAGGCGGCCAGGGCAAAAAAGACCATCGAAAGTTCTTTAATTGTGTAGTTCGGATGGAAAGGAACACCACCGGGATGTTCTTCGTGATGGAAACTCTGCGTCAGTTCAGTCGGGCGATAGTGCTCACCAAAGGGCGGGCTGGAAACGCCAATCCGGCGGACACAGAAGAGATGGAAGCCGACCAGTCCAAGAAACGCCATCGGCAGACCCATAACGTGCAACGCGAAGAAGCGGCCCAGAGTTGCCTCGCCAACGGAAGGCCCGCCGCGTAAAAATTCAATCAGATAATCGCCGATAAAAGGAATGGCCCCTGAGGCATCAGTCGCAACAGTGGTGGCCCAGAAGGACAATTGACTCCAGGGCAACAGGTAACCGGTTAGACAGAAAACAAATCCCAGGTTGAGGATTATAAAGCCGGACAGCCAGGTCAGCTCACGTGGCCGCTTGTAGCTGCCCATAAAGAGGACGGAAAGCATATGCAGGAGCAAAAACACCATGATCAGATTGGAACCGACGACATGCAGATAACGCAGCAGCCAGCCATAAGGAACCTCGTTCATAATCATGGTCACACTGGCAAAAGCTTTTTCCGTATCCGGCACATAATAGACAAGCAACAATATCCCGGTGAGAAATTGCAGGCCGAACATGGCCATGAGGACGGCTCCAAGCGTGTACCAGATATTGGTGTTGCGCGGCAGCAGATAGCCCCCAAGGTTACTATGCAGAAGCTCCCGCACTCCAAGGCGCCGATCCAACCAATCCATCGCTTCTTTTTGTAGATTCATTCCCAGCCTCCTTAGCCGATCAGGATATCATTGCCATCGATTGTGACAGAATAGGTTGTCAACGGCTTGGGTGGTGGACCTCCGAGCACCTGCCCGGCCGTGGAAAAACGCCCGGCATGGCAGGGACAGAGGAATTCCTGTGAGTCATCGACCCACTTGACGATACAGCCAAGGTGGGTACAGACAGCACTCAATGCGACAAATTCACCGGCCTGCGGTTGCAAGAGGACTGCGGGGCGACCTTGGTAGGAAAAAAAGTGTGCGTCACCAACTTTGATCTGCTGTCGGTCGACACGAACCTGTTCCGCCTCGCCACCTTTGTCAATCGGTGAAAGAAAACGGAATAATGGCCAGCTGAAGGCTCCAGCGATGACCGCTCCGATCGCTCCCAGGATAATCCCGAGAAAAGTCCTCCGTTGTTTTGCATTGACAGGGGTGTCACTCATACAGACTCCTTAAAGCAACAGAATTCAATTAATTTTGGGACAGACGTGCCGAAACCGGCAGTTTAATTTGAGGTACAGGCGCGAAATTGCTGCGAAGTATAACATATCCTGCGAGACGTTTTTGCTCTTCTGGAAATTTTACCGTAATTTTTACAGTGGTTCTTTCACCCGCAGCAAGAACTTCAGAAGACAACTCCGCGAGAATATTGGCGGAGGTGACTTCAGGGGGCTGCAAAATAATTGTCACTGAGGAATCATTGATAACCTCAACCTCTTTTGTTAATGAAGCCTCCCGAGAAACTCTCCCCCAGTTGACACGCTGTGGGTTGACATAGAACTCAGATTTGACCGTTCCACGCAGACTGAAGGTTATAGCTGAATGTTTCGGGTCATTGGTTTCAAAGGTCACCATTTTCTGCACCTGGCCACGAAAACCCTGAGAGGCAAACTTTACCCTCAGTTCGCCGAGCATTCCCGGTTCCAGCCTGCGCGCTGATAAAAGCGCAGCCGTACAGCCACAGGAGCTTCGTAGCTGGCCTATTTCAAGGACCTGATCGCCGGCATTATGAAAACGGAAGGAGTATTCAACCTGGTCCCCCTCAATAATGGCGCCAAAATCATGATCGAGTTTTTCGACAACAACTGCTGGGGCGGCAAAAACGGCACCTACAGAAAGAATAACCGATAAAAACACAATCAGCACCAAACAGAACCGCATAAATCACCTCTTTATTTTCAAACGACTATTTCTAAAGACGCCAAATCATAGCATAATTTCTTTTAGAAAACACACATCTTAAAATTCGTTTCAATTGACAGGGTGACTTTCTTCCTGCTATAGATTGCTGGCAAATCACTTCATCAGGGAGCACTGAAAACATGGCGGAATCCACCCGCAGAATTCTCTTTTCGCGTGAGCAGATCGCGACAGAAATAAAACGCATCGGCCGGGAGATCAGCCGTGATTTTCAAGGTCAGGAAGTGATGCTGGTCGGGGTCTTGAAAGGCTCCTTTTTGTTTGTCGCCGATCTGATTAGAGAAATCGAGATACCTACGGTGATCGATTTTGTCCGTCTTGCCAGCTATGGCTCAGACACCCAGACATCCGGAATAATTGAATTTCGCAAAGAACTCGAAATGCCGATTCGTGACCGCAATGTCATTATTGTAGAAGATATTGTCGACAGCGGCTATACACTGGAATGTCTTTACAACAAGCTCCTTTTACAAGAGCCACGGACGCTGAAAATCTGCACTTTGATCGACAAAACAGCACGCCGTGAAGTTCCAATTGAGGCTGACTATATCGGTATTACAATGGACGATGGGTTCATCATCGGCTACGGTCTCGATCACGATGAAAAATACCGCAACCTGCCGGACATTTATCTGGTCGAAGAAAACTGATCAGAACTTTTCACGGAGGGGGGCAATTGAGTCTTGAAATTGCTGATAAAGATCGCTGGAAATATGGCCGATAAGATTGCTTTAGCCACAACCATGTTAGCCCCGACAAAGGAGAACGCCTGATGATCATCGTCTGTCCCGAGTGTTCGACCAAATTCAATATCAATTCCGATCGCATCCCCGAGGCAGGCGCCAAGGTGCGCTGCGCTCGCTGCAAGCATGTCTTTCTTGCAGAAAAACCCGCTGATAAAGTCCCTGCACAGCCATTGTTTGCAGACGAAAGCGCATCTACCGAGGAATTTACAACGGCAAGCGACGATTTGAGTGTGGGTGAAAGCGGTGAAGCTGATTTCAATTACGATCAATTCCAGGAATTGGACTCCAATCAGGACCGCACGGAAAACTTCACCTTTGGTGCTGCTGACGAGCAACCAGAGGACAACTTTTCTTTTACTGACCAAACAGAAGAAGCCATCAGTCCAATCGAAAAAATCTTTGCCGCAGAAAACAACGAACAGCGCACAGAAACAGAGCCGAGAGCAGCCAGCCCGGAAGAGGTTGCCGAGGCCTTTAGCCAAGAGCCAGAATCACCAGCAGAGCCAGAATCACCGGAGCAAGCAGTTCCTGAAGAAAAGAAAAGCGGCCCCTTTGCCAGCATTATCAGGGTGCTGCTGTTCTTGATCCTCGGGATCCTGATTATCGCTGGTGTTCTCATTTATATGAACGGCCCGGATCAGTTGAACCAGACGATTCAACAGCTCTTCGGGCAGCAGACAGATCGGCCGGTGCAAACCGGCCAGATCACCCTGGCAAAGTTAGAAGGTAGGTTTATCCAAAATGAACAGGCTGGAGAACTTTTTCTGATCCGGGGGGAAGCCATCAACAATTATGCTGAACCGCGCGCTGGGATTCAGGTGAAAGGCGTTATATTCGATCAGAATGGTAAACCGCTGCTACAGAAAACCGTATTCTGCGGCAACCCGATCAGTGAAAACGATCTAGTGGCCCTGTCTTTTTTAGAGTTGGAAAAAATTATGGGCAATCAGTTTGGAAATGAGCTGAGCAACATGAAAATTGATCAGGGACAGGCTATTCCGTTTGATATTATCTTTAAGGATCTACCAAAAAATCTTTCTGAGTTTAGCGTCAAAGTCACTGCATCAAAACCTGCCACCAACTAACATCCCACAACCGCCGCCGACTTTCCACATTTTCACCTCACCAGTAGATCCAAATAAAAAAGACGGTAACTGCCTAAGCAATCACCGCCTTTAATGTCTCGCTGTCGCTACTGATTATTCAGCAGAGATAGCATCAACCGGACAAGAATCTACACATGCACCACAATCAGTACATACTGCAGCATCAATGCTGTAGCAGGGATCGCCTTCGCTGATAGCATCAACGGGGCAGGTAGCCATGCAGGCACCACAAGCGATACACTCGTCAGAAATTACATGAGCCATGGTTCTTTCCTCCTAGAATATGAGTTTTTTTCGCCCGCTTATCGGGCGCGTTGATAAATTCGGTGCTCACTCTAACCGATCTTCCGGCCGCTGTCTAGACCAGAAAAAGCCTTGCCAAAAAACAGCCCGTTACGCTAGCCTACGGCTATTAATTTTGGCTGGCTTCACAGCTACAATTCTATCAACCCGTGGAACGACATCACTTTATTGAATAAACAGATACCTGTTCTTTAGATTAAAAAATTCATTTCAGGGAGAAGACAACATGGATATATTGGCGTTAAACTGCGGAAGCTCCTCGGTCAAATATCAGCTGTTTGACTGGAAAAAGAAAGAAGTCATTGCCAA
>JAPHSA010000157.1 GCA_026193235.1 Deltaproteobacteria bacterium
CATCGTGTGAAGATTATCGTGCTGCAGCGAGCATTGACCTAAAACATGACGAAGAAGATATGAACAAGAAGATTCAGTGCCCGCTGCTGGTCTTGTGGGGTGCGAAAGGCTTTGTAAACCGCACCTACGATGTCCTTGGTGTGTGGAACGAGCGCGCCGAACAAATAGAGGGTAGAGCCTTAGATTGCGGACATTTTCTACCAGAAGAAGCCGCCGAGGCTGTCTGTGGTGAATTACTTCGGTTCTTTGGTAACAAGTAATGCTTCTAACAAGCGCATGCAGCCAGACAATATACCCGCTACGCACACTTTGCCGCTGATGCGGGGCGTTAACTGCAAAGGAGGCCAGATATGACGAGATTTGAAGTTAATCAAATAATAATGCCTCTTTATATGGATAGCGCACAAATGTATCTCCAACTCAGTATTGGCACGTTGGCTCTGACAATCATATTTAAAGAAAAAATTTTGGGAGAAAAAAACGGAATTAATGTTGAACTATACTTGATCGTATCGTGGCTTTTGTTTCTATTGACCATCGGCTTTAGTGCATTTTATCAGTATCTCGCGGTTAAATTTTTAGATTCAGTTTCTGACGTTCCTGGGAAAATTCAATATTTCGAATCTTTAGTTAGAGCACCAGGCAAAATTTACGGGCTCATGCTGTTGTCTTTCTTTTCTGCAGCGGTACTCTTTGTTTTGAATGCACTGAAACAAATAGTTGGCAAAAATAGCAGCTAACAAATCAATCAAGGCCGACGGATTATACTTCTGTGCAAATTTGAGGAGTTACGTGGGATGCGAACAACGCATCGCCGCCGGTTATCATGAACCGTTGTACGGAAATAAAGAATGCATACTTACGCGATCCCTATATTCATATTTTGTTTCATTGCAGCAATAGTATGTGTAATCCAGATGTACGTTCATTTAAGAGGCAAAGAAAGAAAGGTATTCAATACATTTCTTCCATATGTTTTTGCTGAATACCTGGCGACAACTTTGGAAGAAAAAGGCCGACCAGGAATTTGGTTCTTCGCCTTTATATTATTTGCATTTTTAGCCATTTTTCTTATGTCTGCTCAACTTTTCTGGTCAATAAAAGCCTTATAACCACGTAATCAACACGGACGGAAGACGCTTCTGTCTAAATTGAAAAGCAAAATCTAAATTGCGTTGGGTCGCGCAAGTTCGCGTCTCCACCGGGTATCTAAACCTTTGGGCAGTACAATACATATATTGAGGCAATGGAAATGCAGGTTACAGAAAAAATACACGCACTGAAAATTCCGTTTAAGGTTCCTATCTCTCCAGAGATGTCAATCGACAGATTTGCTTTTGTCTATCTTGTTTTTGGAGATAAAGTACACCTGATTGATAGTGGTGTGGCGGGTGCTCAAGAGACAGTTTGGAAATACATAAAAGAACAAGGGCGAGAGCCAAAAGAAGTTTCTTCTTTAATCCTTACCCATTCACATCCTGACCATATTGGATCAGCCAAAAGTATAAAAAAACTAACGGGTTGTACTATTTTCTCCCATAAACTCGAACAAGATTGGATTGAGGATACAGAACAACAATTTAAAGACCGGCCAGTTCCTGGCTTTCCAGCTTTGGTTGAAGGCCCTGTAAGAATTGATAAATTTATTGATGGTGGCGAAATATTAGAATTAGAAAAAAACATAGTTTGCAAAATAATCCATACTCCTGGCCATTCAAAAGGCTCAATTTCATTATTGTTTGAAGAAGAAAAATCTTTGATTACAGCCGATGCACTAATTTTTCCTGGTGACTTGCCAATATACGAAGATATTTCAAATTGCATGACATCTATCAGAGAGTTGCAAAAGATAGAAAATTTGGAATATTTATTTTCATCATGGGAGCCTCCAATTCAAGGTCAGGAGCTAATAAGCAAGAGAATGAATGAAAGCATTTTATATCTTAACCGTATTCATACTGCAGTTATCAACAACAGCACCAATCCAGAACAGCAGGACATTATGGAGTTATGTCAAAAAGTTGTAAGTGAAATCGGATTGCCTCCTTTTGCTGCTATGCCACTTGTTGCCAAAGCATTTGCATCAAGCCTTGTCGCTGAATAAAATTAAATGATTTGCACAACAATCGACTTAGCCTGACTGCGAGAACTTCTGCGGCGCTAATCGCGAAAAGGCTGGGTGGCGCAGCAGGTTAGCCGTGGCGTTATGTGTCAAACAATGAAAAAGGAAAGTAAATGGGTAGTCAAAGGGGGTCTTGTCTCTGCGGAGAAATAAAATATCAATTCAAGTCAAAAATTCTCAACGTGGTCAATTGCCACTGTAACTTCTGTCGCTCACATAGTGGTGCGGCATTTTCTACATATGCAGTGGTACTTTACAAATCACTCGAAATCACACATGGAAAAGAAAAATTAAGTAGCTTTGAGTCGGAGGAAGCGAAGAAGCACTTTTGTAGTCTGTGTGGCACGCCGATATTCAATTTGAATAAAAAGTATCCCCGTGTCTGCATGATATACTTTGGAACACTTGAAAATACTCAAAATATAAAGCCAATGCTTAATGTATGGTGTGAAAGTCAATTGGCTTGGGTAGAGTCAGTATCATCTATCAAATCGACGGATCAAGGTATTGAGGGAAAAAACGTATAAAATTCTAAGTCAAACGGACGGAAAATAGGTCTGCAATAAATTGAAAATCTAAATTGCGGTGGGTCACGCAAGTTCGCGTCGCCTCTGGTTATCATGAACCGTTTTATTTAAAAAAGGGCTGACAAGTGTCAACTGTCATCGTAAAAACAGAGGACTGCATAAATGCACTAACCACAAACGGGTTTGAAGTATTTTTCGCAAATACCCCAAATGCTGCCAAGGAAATATTTTTCAATCAAATTTTGCCGAATCTACCGACAAAGACAATGTCCTGGGGGGATTCAATGACCCTCGACTCAACTGGTGTATTGACGGAGCTACAAAACGATAAAAGCATCAACACAATCAAAACATTTGAAGCTGGCGTCGCACGATCTGAGATCATAGAAAGAAGAAGACAAGCCTTACTTTCAGATCTTTTTCTCACCGGCTCAAACGCAATAACCGAATGTGGAAAACTTGTAAACCTTGACATGATCGGAAACAGGATCGGTGGCATATCATTTGGCCCCAAAAATGTCGTCATATTCGCAGGTACAAATAAAATAGTTCCGAATATAGAAAGTGCATTTAAAAGAATAAGAAACATATCAGCACCATTAAATGCAAAACGTCATTTACTTGAAACACCCTGTGTAAAAACTGGCAAATGCCATGATTGCAATTCTCCTCAAAGGATATGTAACTCTTGGTCAATCATCGACAAATGTTACCCCAAGAAGCGTATTAAAATTGTACTTATTGACGAAGCGCTTGGTCTTTAACTGGGCGGCTGACAGAAAAATATAGCGACTGAATCAACCAGATGGAAAATACGTCTGTGCAAATTTGAAAAGCACAGTCTAAAATTGCGGTGGGTCACGCAAGCTAGCGGCGCCACCGATTATCAGGAACAGTTAGCATCCTTAAGAGATCAACTCATGACACAGATACCCAAAGCTCTATTTCTCTCTCACGGCGGTGGCCCAATGCCACTTCTGGGGGATCCTGGACATCGTGAAATGGTGTCATGCCTGGAGAATATTGCTTCGCAATTTCCCAAACCCGACGCTCTATTGGTGGTAAGTGCGCATTGGGAAGAGCGCATCCCGACCATTACGGCTGGGGAGAGCCCTTCTTTGATATATGATTATTACGGGTTCCCGGATGAGTCCTATGATATTCAGTATCCCTGTGCAGGCGAGCCATCTTTGGCTGGTGAAATCTATAATTTGCTGGAAAACGCCGGCATTGAAGCCAAATCAGATGATACGCGAGGATTCGATCATGGTTTGTTTGTACCGCTCAAAATCATGTATCCAGAAGCCAATATCCCATGTGTTCAGTTATCTCTGGTGAACACACTTGATCCATCTCACCACCTGAAAATAGGTCGAGCGCTTCAGTCACTTAACCAGCAGAACGTATTGGTAATTGGTTCGGGCTTTTCCTTCCATAATTTAAAGGCATTCTTCGCGGCTGATACCCCTGAATCGCAAGAGTTGAACCATTCATTTGACGAATGGTTGTTGAAAACCTGTTGTAGTTCAAACTATTCGGAAAAAGAGAGAACGCAGAGACTTGTCCGCTGGGCCGATGCCCATGGTGCGCGCTTTTGCCATCCCCGAGAGGAACATCTGCTGCCTCTTCACGTATGTTACGGGGTAGCCCAAACACCATGCTCAGATTATTTTGAACTCGAAATCATGAACAAAAAATCGAGCATGTATCTGTGGTGAACCGAATGCTTACAAGGCCATACAAGCGACGCGGACGGTAAATACTTCTGCGATAAATTGAAAAACAAAATCTAAAATTGCGATGGGTCACGCAAGTTCACAGCGCCGCCGGTTATCAGGCACCGTTGACAGATAGTTCTCTCAGATCACACTGGAAATCGATTGAATAAATGGCAAGGAGGCATTAATGATGAAACGAATCGTGATTGCTTCAGATGGAACCTGGAATTCACCAGAGGACGACCAACCTACGAATGTACTGAGATTATCAAGAGCCATCGCTCCTGTTGCGTCAGACGACATGAGGCAGGTCGTTTTTTATGACTGGGGCGTAGGTTCAGACCGCAAAAAACTCTCAGGCGGCATCTCCGGAGTCGGCATTGATAAGAACATCATGGACTGTTATCGCTTTATCGTTCAGAACTACGATAAGGACGATGAGCTGTATTTTTTCGGATTTAGCAGAGGCGCATATACAGTTCGTTCGCTGGCAGGACTGATTCGGAACTGTGGGGTGCTGAAGCGCAAACATGCACATCTCATCCCAAAAGCATTTACGCTATACCGTCATCGTGGGACGAGTTCATTTCCTGACGAAGACAAGGCCAAATCGCTCCGTACGCAGTATTGCGTCGCAGACAAAACGCCCATTCAATTTGTCGGAGTATGGGACACCGTAGGGACTTTGGGTATTCCGTTTTCGTTCTGGGGCTTGCTGGATAATAAGGATGAGTATTTGTTTCATGACACTTCGCCAAGCCGGATTGTCAAATGCGCACGCCATGCTCTATCGATAGACGAATCACGAGGAGATTTTGAGCCGGTACTCTGGGATGAAGACAAACCCGTAGATCTTAAGCAGGTGTGGTTCGCTGGCGTGCACTGCGATATCGGCGGGGGGTATAAAGATCATGAGCTTGCGGATATCGCATGTGAATGGCTCTTGCAAGAAGCAGAGGGGCAGGGCCTCCAGATTGAGCCACACCTTAAGGACTTTCTTGACCCACAAGTAACGGCAAGACAACACGAGGAGTACAAGGGCCTTTATAAGATTCGCGGTAAGAAGGAAAACCGCAATATTCCTCCGGGTAGCGTCATCCACTCTTCGGTCAAAAAACGGTATGAAACAATGGGCAAGCTATTTAAAAGTCCAACATTTCGAACCTTCTTTGAGAGTGTTGGAAATGACTGGTCAAAGGTTGCAATTGAGCCCTGAGAAGGAGAATGAGTGAATGGCGATATGGCAAATTTACCGATCAGCTCCGCCAGGAATTGTGGAAAATGATCGTCGATAACAAAAAGGGCTAGTCTAGAGCCACCGTTGTTATCGCTCCGACGACAGAAAATTCACCAGATCTCTGCCGCTCAACGATCACGATCTCACCTGAGCCGGGATAGACTCCGGTGAAACTGGTGATGTTGACCTGATGGGTGACCAGTACCAGCGGCTGAGAGATTTCTTTGCGTACTGCAGTCGCCAAGAGTGAATTCAGGCGGATCGCCAAAGCCGGGGGCTAAGGCGTGGAGGATGAGTGCAACATGTTCACCCGAGCGCAACGCCTTCCAGAGTGCGGCATCCCCATTCGCCGCCGAGGCCAGCGCTGGAAGCAGCAGGCAGCACAACAACAGCAAACTGAAATTGCAGGTTCTCCAGAACAGGCCACGAAGACCCTCTAGTTGAAATATTGACCACATCAGCCAGTCCTCGCTAATTCAAGTAGCCACTGCCGATAGCAGTAAAGGGGAGCTCCAGTTCCAACTGCGGCACCTCTTTGGCAAGCCAGGCGATAAAGGTATTGCTGTTGGGGCCAGGAAAAGCCTTATAGGTCTGTTTCCATGGGTAGGCCTGTGCGGCCTGGTCAACGGCAGCAATCAACTCATCAACACCGGCTCCCCGGTGTTCTTTAAGCAGTCTCGGCTTCTCGCCGTACCAGTAGCGGTCAGGGATGTCCTCTTGCACCCTCAGTACTGGTTGGCCGCGATGACCCCGCCAGCCAACCACGTCAAATACCCGGTAAGATTCCTCATCGGTACGCTTGGCCGCAATCCAGGTATGAATAGCAAACCAGCCGCGCCACCCCCATGCCCGGGCACCATAGACATGCAGAACCGCTTCCTGCGTCAGGCTCGGATCGGGAGCGATGCCGGCAGCTTCGCGACTGGCAGTGCGCCAGTCGCTCCCACCGCCACAATTCGTGAGAAGAATCACCATAAACCCAATAATCGGTAATAACTTTAAAATATTCATACGCTTTTAGTCAGGCAATAGCCTCCTAAATTGATTAAAAGATAGAATTATTGTAACGCAAGGCGCTGTTCGATGAGAAGTAACAGAGAAAAATAGTCTCCCTGTGTTTCCAGTTTTCATGGCAACTAAGGGGACGTAGTTGATGAATCCATATTTGTTGCTATACTCTCTTCATGCCACGCCAGGCTCGTATCGATATCCCGGGGCTGCTGCAACATGTCATTGTCAGGGGGGTCGCCCGAACCGACATCTTTGTTGACGATGAGGATCGAGAAGATTTTGTTCAACGGCTGGGTCATTTGCTTGCCGAAACAAAAACCCTCTGCTTTGCCTGGGTTCTGCTTAATAACCATGTCCACCTGTTACTTACACCAACTGAGCAGCCCTTGGCCCGTTTCATGCGCCGACTGCTGACCGGTTATGCTATCGTCTTTAATCTGCGCCACAAAAGATCCGGTCATCTCTTTCAGAACCGCTATAAATCAATTGTCTGTGATACCGATACTTACCTGCTGGAACTGGTCCGTTATATCCATCTAAACCCTTTGCGTGCTGGGATCGTTGCTACCCTTGATGATCTGTCCGAGTATCGCTGGTGTGGACATCAACAACTTCTGGGGAAGAGTGAGCATCAGTTGATTCAGAAAGACGAACTACTTTCTCTGTTTTCCAAACAGAGAAAGACTGCCGTTGCCCACTACTTGCAGTTTTTGGCCGCTGGTCTGCCGCACGACAAAAGGTTGAGACTCTCATCAGGTGGACGTCGCATCAGCCAAATCCTGGACACCACACTGCAGGATGATGCTCTCTATGATGAGCGTATTCTCGGAGGCGGTATTTTTGTCGAACAGGTTTTGTCAGCGGCGCAGATTGACATAGAAGCTGAACTTACTCTGGATGAGTTGATCGCCAGAGTTGCCGTCCACTGCGGTGTTGTAGAAGAAGACCTTGTTTGGCCATGCAGGCAACCGGAAATTGTCCGTGCCAAAGCGCTTATCTGCTATCTGGCAACCCGCCGCTGTCATATTTCAGGAATTGATGTGGCAAAAAGGCTGGGTTATTCTAACTCTGCAGTGAGTCATGCCACCAAACGGGGGCAGGAGTTGCTCAAAAAAGACAAAAAGCTACAGGAAACATTAAAATAAGTGGATTTTTCAACTACGTCCCCTTGTTGCCTGGTCTGAAAGGAACATATGCGGTTTCGGTGGAGGCTCCAGTTGCTTTTGCTTGCTATTTCGCTCCCTCCGATGGTGCTTGTCGCCATCTTCTATCATGTTGCCACGACTGATTTAGGGAACGAACTCGCAGCCAGAACTGAGGAGGTTCTGGTGGATGATGCTTACCGCCTGCTTTATCGTATCGTCGACGACTATGGCCAAGTTTTGAGCCGCAGCCGGCAGACACTGGAATTGGCGGTCGGGATACAGGCTGTTGAGGTTGAATGCCGACTGGCGTGTCAAACGACATCTCCGGATCCTATATTCATTACGAACGAGATAACAGGGAATGACAGCTTTTACAAGGGTTTGGTTTTTTCCGAAAAGCACTTTCAGGTTGGTCCGGACGGCAGCGCTGTTCCCCTCCCGGTAAATTTTGCTGCGCAGGTATTCTGTCTGGCCCCAACTGCAGACCGGGATCGCAGTAACAGGGATATGGAGCGTTTGGCGGATATGACAATGGCCTATCGTGCTCTCTATACTAAGATTCCCCAGCTGGCTATCTGGCAGTACACCGGCCTGGAATCAGGTATTATCTCAAATTATCCCGGGGTCGAGAAATTCCCGCGCGATTTTGATCCGCGCAAACGGCTTTGGTACCAAAATGCGAAAAAAACTGGGGCGCTTAGCTGGGGGGAGCCCTATATCGATGCGTTAAGCGGCGGGATTATTCTGACTGTCTCTCAGCCTGTTTACCAGGCGGATGGCTCATTTGCGGGTGTAACTTCTATTGACTTTCCATTTGAGGCAATTCTGGGGGCAGTGAAACTTCCCGCGGATTGGGCGAAGAAAGCCAAGATCCTTTCGGTCGCAAGGGATGAGTCTGAAGGCGATCAGACGAGATTGAAGATAATCGCGCAAAAAAGCTATCAGTCCCTCAGGCAGCCATGGCAATCACCCGTGAAGATTGATCTTCTTCGTTCGGATAACCCTCTGGAACTGGCTGCCCTGGTACGG
>JAPHSA010000039.1 GCA_026193235.1 Deltaproteobacteria bacterium
AGGAGAATGACTAACGTAAGGCGTACGGAGAAAGTCATTTTCTATATCCTTAAAGATACCGAAACCATCGAACAGTTGCCTTCTTGACTGTTAACGCTATGCTCAGGGTCCATTATACCTATTTCTATTTGGAAGAAGGCTATAACCCGATGGCAGGTATTACAACAAAAGAAATAGCTCTACTCGAAATATACAAGATTTTCCCCTGCAAATATATTAAGAGATGACCGGTTCAAGTAAAGTTTTGTAAAGCAAAAAGGAGGGTGGTGTGGATCAAAAGGATTTGCATTAACTTTGGAGGACAAAAAGCGCCGGAGAGCCATGCAAGAGGGAAGTAAAAATCAAATCTTGTTACCCAAGAACAAAAACTAAAAAGGGACTCACAGCTTAATGCCGTAAGTCCCTGATTTTTATGGCTCCCTTTGCTGGGCTCGAACCAGCGACAATCTGATTAACAGTCAGATGCTCTACCAACTGAGCTAAAAGGGAATAACTGTGTTGCGGAGAGGAAATATAGGAAATTGCCCCTGTGCTGTCAAGCCTTTTCTGAGTGGTCCGCTAGCCGCCTTTTTTCAAATTATTAAGGACCAATTTAGCCACAGCCTTAAGCGTTTCAAAGACCCCCTCACCGCTCATGGCACAGGCTTCCAGTTCTGGTACTTTGCGTTCGTTCAACAGGGCACTCAATTCTTCAATTGAGCTGACATTCGGAAGATCCCGCTTATTGTACTGGATAACAAAGGGGATTTTCTCAATATCAAAACCCTGCTCTTCCAGATTGTCCTTGAGATTTTCCAGACTCTCTATGTTGGCATCGAAGCGCTCTTCCTGTGAATCGGCAACAAAGACAACCCCGTCTACCCCTTTGAGAATAAGCTTTCGCGAAGCATCGTAAAACACCTGGCCGGGGACCGTGTACAGGTGAAAGCGGGTTTTAAATCCACGTATTTCACCCAGAGCCAAGGGCAGAAAGTCAAAGAACAGTGTTCGCTCTGTCTCCGTAGCCAGAGAGATCATCTTCCCCTTGGATTCTTCCGCCGTTTTGTTATAGATGAACTGAAGATTAGTCGTTTTTCCACAGAGTCCCGGGCCATAATAAACAATCTTACAGTTAATCTCACGTGATGCGTAATTTATAAAAGACATCCTGCAAACCCCGATCAGTTAAAGAGGTTATCAATATCGTCGTCGGTTATTTCAGCAAACGGACTTGGCGCGTTACCTGAAATGGCTTCCTGTTCTGTTTTGTCAACCAGTTCTTGAAATACCGTTCCCAGGTCAATGCTGGCTTTTTTTACCCGCAGACGCACCAGTCCCAGAGAACTACGCTGATCAAAAATCACCACCAGAATAACCCGACCACCAACGATGGAGATATGGATATTATCCTTTTCCCCTTCATGAAAAAGAATGGAAAACTCTTTTTCGCCGATTAACTTGGCCAAGCCACCCGTTGCAGCAATGTTACCCGCCGTGAGCGATGCAAGGCTGGTTGTATCAAGATGAGCTGTTTCACCCGTTGCAGCAATCAGCTGACCATTCTTATCAACCAGAAAAATAACCTTGGAATTGGATTCGCGTAGTAATTTTTCCAGCAGAACGAGAATTCGCTGGTACTCCTCATCGTACATCACCAGAGAGGACTGGGGACCAAGCATGTGGTGCTCCTTTTAACTTGCATGAGCCAACATGCAACGACAAACCGCTATTCGTTGAGTATTCACTGATGCAGGTTTCATAGATTAAAATGAACAATTCTGTATATCATTTAAAAAGTCTCATATCAAGAGTCTAATCATATTTTTTTAAAATTTATTCATAATTAATCTTCAGCCCGACTTTTCATCCCTCTGTTGACTTGATCGCTGAAATCCTCTACTTATTCATTAAGCTTTAGTTGCATTGATAAAGGGAACATTTTGACAGATCAATTTGAACTTCCAGTAGGACTGCGCCGTTGGCAGAATGCCGACACGAAGGCACAACAAACTGAGGGATTTGAACTCTCCCTGCTGGAAGATTGTGAAAATGCCTACCGCTTTACAGCCATAGTCAGCGCCGGTAAAATCGGACCCCTGTTTCAGCAGTTTGCGCGTTTTCTGCCCGATGAAGCCTTCTTTATTCTTGAATATTATCCGCATGACTCCCTGCTTTCCCGGCCCAGCGGCACAGATGATCGACCCGTTCCCGCGGTCTACTACTCACCCTATCTCCAGACGGATTTTATTTTAAAGACCATTGCTCCCTACCTTGAGCGCATGATTCACGACGGCTTTGTCGGTTTCGGCTTGGCCAATAACCGTAAAGGGCTGGAATTTTTTTATTCGGAAGAAAAGGTGCTGACATTTTTCACTGATAATCACCTACGCCTGACTCACTTCCTGCATCAGCAACAGATTCCTTTCAATGACGATCTTGTCCTGCCATCTGAATTTGGCCACGACCACCTGTCGTTGCTTGGCTTTGCCAAGGATGAACTTCCCGAGTCCCTTGCTGATCTTGGCAACAGCGAACTGGACACAACCATCTTCTGCCGCGAACTCACCGAAGACCTTGACATGTATCAGGTTGAGGAAGGGCTATCGTTCTTTCTGACCCGTAAAGAGCAGGAACAGATTACCAAACTGGTGAAAGCGAAACTTCCCAATCATGAATTCTCCGAAATAGAGTTCGGTGGGCTCCTGCTTGACTGGAGTGATTTTGTCACCGAGTGCGAACAGGGTTTTGACGGTGATCTCTGGGAATACCGACAGGGGTTGAGAATCCGCGATGCTATTCAGCTGGTCATTGAGGTGGCCCCTGAAGAACTGAAGGAGAAAATTCAATCTATCGTTGCCGAACCGGACGATACCTTTCAGAATATCCTTACGGATCGCCGCCAACGGCTCGATGCCCCCAGAGAAATGGAATTACACCAGGAACGTTTCTGGTATCAGGGGATGGTGCGCAATCAGGGGAGCGATTTGCGTCGCGACCTGATCCGCCACGGCTGGTTCAATCGCTCATCATGATCTTGATTCTCGCCGCAACCCCCCTCGAAACAGCGCTGCTACGCAAGCGAATATCCAGCCAACAAACATCAGCGTGTGGTTCATATCAAATATTCAATGGAACGCTACAAGGACTGGAGGTTCTGTTGGCTCATGGCGGTATCGGTACGGTCAACATGGCCTCGCAATTGACAACTCTGTTGCATGAACATAGCCCGCAGACTGTTTTTCTGGTTGGCTGTGGTGGATCTTATCCGGGCAGTCAGCTTCAGATCGGCAATCTGGCCCTCGCCGCCACGGAAATCTATGGTGACCTGGGGGTGATGACAGCGGAGGGCTTTATCCCTCTGGAGCAGCTGAAACTCCCACAGGACCACAGTCTGGCCCCGTTGGTGCAACAACAGTTTGACCTTGATACGGACCTCCTGGCCTGGGCACAAGAAATATTGCCCGAAGCTGTTTGCGGACCCTTTGTCACACTCAACTGCTGCAGTGGGAACCCCGAAATGAGTGAAAAGATAGCACAGCGGACTGGTGGAATTTGCGAAAACATGGAAGGAGCGGCCGCTGCTCAAGTCTGTTCTGCATTTGATCTTCCGCTGCTGGAACTGCGTGGCATCTCCAATCCCACCGGAACACGTGATCCGGAGCAATGGGACATTATTAAAGGTGCAGAAGCAGCCCAATTGGGAATCCTCGAATTACTGCAAAACTGGCCGGTCGCTTAAGGGAACATGATGCAACACTTAAGTCTGGGTTACTCTCCCTGCCCCAATGATACCTTTATATTTTATGGATTGACCCATGGGAAGACGCCCTGCCCAGGGGTGACCTTTCGTGAGCAATTGGAAGATGTCGAGACGCTCAATCAACTGGCATTGGAAGCACAGCTTGATCTGACCAAAATCTCCTACCACGCCTTCGGTCATTTGCGTCAAAAGTATGCTCTGTTACGCAGCGGAGGGGCGCTCGGCAGAGGCTGCGGGCCGTTGGTTATTGCCCGGAATAAAACTTCAATGGAGCAGCTACGCGGAAAAAAGATTGCCATCCCCGGGCAGCTGACAACGGCCAACCTGCTACTACAACTCTATGACGCAGGGTATGACGATCTGCTCATCCTCCCCTTTGATCAAATTATGGATGCCGTTCATGAAGGCCGGGCTGCTGCTGGCGTTATTATTCACGAATCTCGTTTCACCTATCAGCAGTACGGTCTGAACCAGATCCTCGATCTGGGTCAGTGGTGGGAAGAAGACAGCGGCTGCCCGATCCCGCTGGGTGGCATTTTAGCCAAACGTAGTCTGGGATCTGAGCTGATCAATAAGATTGACAGCGCTCTCCACCAGAGCATCAAATATGCTTACGCCCATCCCGCTGAGCCCAACAGTTATATTCATCGACATGCCCAGGAACTTGACGACGCCGTTATCCGCAACCATATCGGACTCTACGTTAATGATTTTTCGCTGGATCTGGGCAATGAGGGAATTCATGCGGTGACCACACTGCTTAATCGGGCAGAAGAGCGCGGCATCATCCCAACCTGTGAGTTACCACTTTTCGCTGAATAACAACGAGAAAAGGCGACCAGATGGCCGCCCTCCATGAAACAATTTTATCGCCATCCGCTTATTTTTGAATATGTACCGCCTTGATAAAGCGCGCCTCAACAGCTTCGCCTACCTTCTTCAGGGTTTCATCATCCACCAACGAATCGACCGAAAAGACCACCATCGCCTCACCGGCTTTTTCCTGGCGGCCAAGGCTCATATTACCGATATTAACGTTCGCCTCACCAAGCAGCGTACCGATTTTACCAATCAACCCAGGCCGATCCTGATAATTAATCACCAGCATATGAGCTTCAGGGCGGAAATCGATAGCAAAATTGCGCATTTTAACTATTTTCGGCGTGCCTTCGAACAGAGTTCCGGCAATTGTCCGACTGCCTTCGGGACTTTCCAGGGTCAAAGTAATCAAGTTGGAAAAAGAATCGGTTTCTGTTGAGCGAATCGATTCGACCTCAATCCCCATTTGTCTGGCAATCAAACTGGCATTAACCATATTTACATCCTGGTCAGAGCAATGATTCAGAAGGGACGCCAGTCCACAGACACTTAATGGTGCACAATCAAAGCGGGCCAGCTTACCATTATAAGTAAAGGTGATTTTGTTGGGATTCGGAGCGGCCAACTGGGAGATAAAATTGCCCAGGATGGAAACCAGCTGCATAAATGGCTTCATGTGCTCCATCAGGTCGGGGTCGAAACGTGGTATGTTTAATGCGTTACTTAACGGTAATCCATCGACATAATTGACAATCTCATTACTGACGTCGACGGCAACATTTTTCTGAGCCTCAAAGGTGTTGGCACCCAGGTGCGGTGTGACCAGCATTTTGGGATGGGCAATCAACGCTTTCAGGATATCCGACTTCGGCGGTTCCTCACTCCAGACATCAAAGGCCGCACCGCCGCATTTTCCTGTGTTCAACGCTGCAAGCATTGCGGCTTCGTTGATAATGCCACCGCGAGCACAATTGATGATAATCACTCCGTCCTGCATGCCTTCGAAGTGCTCAGTGGTAATCAGATCACGGGTTTCTTCATTGAGCGGTGTATGTACGGAAATGATATCGGAAAAGCGGATAACATCTTCCAACGGCACCAGCTTCACACCAAAATCATCAGCCCGTTTTTCAGAAATGTAAGGGTCATAAGTAATCACCTCAGCCTCAAAAGCCCGGCAGCGCCGCGCAACCCGGCCGCCAACTTTCCCTAAACCAACAACCCCAACGGTCTTCCCTTTCAGCTCACGGCCGGTAAAGGTAGCTCGCTGCCAATCACCACCTTTCAAGCTACTGTTGGCCAGCGGAACGTTACGGCAAAGAGAGAGCATAATCGCCATAGTATGTTCAGCCGCAGAGTTGACATTACCGTACGGCGCATTGACGACGATAATTCCCTTGCTGCTCGCTGCTTCGACATCAACATTATCGATACCAACACCGGCCCGGGCGATAATTTTCAGATTGTGGGCATGATCAAGCAAGGCCTTGTCAATCAGAGTCCCGCTACGCGTGATGATGGCTTCGTAGTCGCCAATTGCTTGATGCAGTTCGTCAATTGAGAGTCCTAATTTTTTATCAACCTGAATGCGCGGGTCATCTAAAAGTGGCAGCAAGCCACTGTCGGAAATTTCGTCGGTAATGAGAACTTTCATCTGCGACCTTTCTTTACCTCTATAAATATTTTACGGCTTAAAACCTGACTCGGGAGGTGGGATTTTATGATCATCCCGAACGCATGTCAATCGGCTAAAAAAATTGGCTTCAGAGCAGCAATTTCACGTCATCAATGTAGATCGTGCGTGGCTGGTCGAGCTTGCCGACGAACACTCCCATTCCGGCAATCCGGGATAAATCGAGCAGGCGATTTTTCGGAGCCTGAGCAACATCGGCCAAAGAAACTTCCAGCTGATTCCACCCTGAATGAAGAGTAAAACTGTTATTGTAACGATCGCTGTAAGCGTTTTTGTGCTCTCGATGAGATTGATCGTGGATGCGGAAATGGAGCTTCAACGGTTCGCCGTCCGGGTTAAAAATCTGGAGGCTTATCGTTTTGTAGGCGCTCCAATCTCTGGGAAAATCCTTCAACCCGATACCAGAGTAGCGTTTTGTGTTCAGGTCAATTTGCAAGGAAGACTGCCCGGAAAAATGGATTTGACGGCTGAGCATCCGTTTTGCACTGCCATTCCAGCGGGTTGCTTCCAGCGGGGTTTCAAAATTTGATAGCAGGGGAAACTGCTGCCAGGAAATCAGGTCATCAACCAGCACTTTTCCAACCGGAAACAAAGTCCAGAGAACAAGTATGAAGACAGGGATCTGGATAATTTTTAACTGCAGAGCAGGAAGTTGTGTTCTCGTCTGAGAAAAAAACATCAGGCCAATAAGGCTGCCGATAACATCATTCCCCAGATCCTGCCAGGTTGCTTCTCGACCGATACCGGACTGGATCAGCTCAGTCAAGCCACCAATCACAAAGGTAAGCAGCAGTATTTCAAGGAAAAGGCGTTTGAATGATAAATCGGCCCGCCAGGTAGAGTAAAGATGAGCCCAAAGAGCAAAACAGAACAAATGCCCGGCCCCCCAGACATAACGGAAACTGCGCAATGAATCGGTTCCGGGGCCACCGACAAACAACAAAAGAGCTGAAAGCAGTGCAAGCGGCAGAAGGACGTATATTTTTCGGTTACTGGTAAATTTCATGGGATCATAACTGTAAGGAAAATCGACACTTCTATAAATGGCATCCTTTAACGTAAAGTTCAACAATCAATAGTAAAAAAAATAATTTCTTCAATAACTTTAAAAATATCTATTTAATAGTGACTTAGACTCAACATAAGCAGAATAGACGCTTCCCGCTAGCGGGAAGATCAATAAAGGTACAGTGTTTGCATTTACTCGTATATTATGAGAAAATGGCAGCGTTAAGGCTACTATTTCGATAGTCTTAATGCAATATTATGGTTGGGGGAGGGGAATACCTTCTTTTAGGTGTAAAGGAGTAGCCAAATGGAAAGTCGTA
>JAPHSA010000114.1 GCA_026193235.1 Deltaproteobacteria bacterium
CTCTGGACTGATTCCGTGTTTTGCACATGCTTTTCTGTGCCGGGAGAGATAGCTGAGATCCCCGCCGCGAGCACCATCTTCCATGCCGATTGCTTTCCAGTTCGCATGGAGGCATTCGACCTCATTCATGGTTGCACAGCCGTAAAGGGACAGAATGGGAAAAAGAAATAAGAGTGTAAACAGTCGCATGATCATCTCTTTAAACTTTTTAATGACAGAACTCCTTGCTTCAAGGGGATTCTACCCAATTATCTCATCTCTATGTAGCTATAAATATTTTGCAACATTTGCAGCAGGGGGTTCCTGCCATTGCTAGGAATTCTGACATCATGCGTCGCGTGCTTCAAGCAATAAAAATTGGCAAGTTTTGAATAAGGAATTGATGTCGGATTTCAGCAGAATATACGATTTACCGGTTCGCTTGGAACTTTTTGCGGATTTCCTGTCGACGCTTTGCCCGATCACCCGGGGGAACTGACGTAATTCGCCGATATCATGAGGTAACTTCAGTTTTTGATCCGGGGACAATGCCTGAAACCAGCGGCGCAGTTTGCCTCACTTCAGTTTCGGCTCAGGGGAGAGAGAGGAGAGGATAAAGTTTAAGAGAATTGCGAATAAAAAATAGCTCTATTTCTGCTTTCTTCTGAAAAGATCAGTTTTCAAGCTCGACACCCGATCCAGGAAGAGAAAGCCATCTAAATGATCCAGCTCATGCTGGATGGCAATGGCCTCAAACCCTGCTGTGCGTAAGACTTGGAGTTGCTGGTTTTGATCTAGAAACTGAACGACGATTGCTTCCGAGCGATTCACATTGCCGGTATAATCGGGGACCGACATGCAACCTTCGCGAACCACAGTGGAACCCTCCCTTTCGATGATAACCGGGTTCACCATCTGCAACAGCCCATGGTTTTCCTGCTTTTTTCCAAGTTTGCTCTTGGAAACGTCAACCACGGCGGCGCGACGGAGATCGCCAATCTGGGGTGCGGCAATACCAACAGAGTGTCCGGCAGCAATCATTGTATCTACCAGATTGTTAAGCAGCTCCAGAACGGAATCATCAAAATTAGTGATCGCAGCACAGATTTCTTTCAGCCGCGAATCGGGATAAACAAGGACGTCTTTAGCCGCCATTTATAGCTCCATGGACAGCAGCGAACGGACAGAAATGTCAACTTGCAGCTTCTGTTTCAATTCTTCCATCCAGCCTTCAACCACTTCAATCTCAGTATCTTCAGGGAGCAGAGCTTCCAGCATCATGACATAAACAGGGTTTTCTTTATCGCCAATTAATTTGGTATTCAGGTCAGTAATGTTGATTTTTCTGTCACCAAGCTCTTTGGCAACCTGATAGACGATGCCTGGTTTATCAGCCCCGTAGACAGAAATCATGCAGAGTTCGCCATCCAGTTCCGATCGAGTTTCACCACCTGGTTTCAGCGTGCGGATAAAAACTGACAGGTTACTTTCTTCCAGTGGTTTAAAGGCTTCGCTGAATTCGTCCTGGCTTGAAACTGAAGGATTTGAGATCAACAGGATCATGGAAAATTGCCCGCCCAGAATGGAACAGCTGGAGTCAGCAATATTGAAACCACGGTGAAAAAGAATTTCTGTGACCTGAGAAACGATTCCGGGGCGGTCACGGCCAATAATGGTCAAGGCAAAATGTTGCATAGCGTCTCCTGGGGGAAGAGTGTCGTTCAAGGAAAAGGGTGCCTCATGTTGCACCGGTTTGCAAGGTTTTCTCGATTAAGAATCAAAGGGGTTGATAGAAAGTTGAAACGAAAATAAGATGTCGTGCGGGAACGATTCCGATCATATTGAAGAAGGTAAAAATATGCATTTTTCAAATGCGATTGTCCGCCGCCCTGGCCGGAGTATTGTCAACGGTCTATCCATGACCGCAAGTGGTCCCCCGGTTTATGAAAAAGCTCTGGAGCAGCATGCGCAATATGTCAAAGCACTGGGATATTGTGGATTGGAAGTTAAGGTCCTCGATTGTCTTGAAGACTATCCGGACGCGACATTTGTTGAAGATGTCGCAATCCTGACCCCAGATTGTGCAATTATTACAGCACCGGGGGCTCCATCTCGCCGGGGTGAAGTGGAAGCAATCAAGCCAGTTCTGAACCCTTATTATTCCTGTATCGAGTGCATCCATACCCCTGGAACATTGGAAGGTGGTGATCTGATGCAGGTCGGAAATCACTTCTATATCGGCCTGTCACAGAGAACCAATGAGGCCGGCGCCCGGCAACTGACGGCAATTCTGGAAAAGTACGGTATTACAGCTTCAACAGTTCCCGTGGTTAATTTTCTTCACCTGAAAACAGCGGTTACCTATGTTGGTCAAAACCACCTTATGGTTGCGGAGGGTTTTGCGCTACCAGAAGAACTTCAAAGTTTCAAAGCGTTCCAGGTTCCCATCGCCGAACTCCCGGCCGCTAACTGTATTCTGATCAATGATAAAATCATGATGTCGGCAGGGTTCCCCCGAACCCAAGAGCAACTTGGCCTGATCGGGACAGAAATCGTTGCGGTGGACATTTCCGAGTTCGCGAAAATTGATGGTGGTTTGACCTGTTTGTCCTTACGTTTCTAGCAGGCTATTGATCTCATGAACTCTACGAATCTCACTATTCTAATTCCCACTTTTTTGTTTGTTTCCCTGACCCCGGGGATGTGCATGACCCTGTCAATGTCTTTGGGAATGACAATTGGTTTCCGGCGGACCTTTTGGATGATGTCTGGTGAATTGCTCGGTGTCGGTCTGGTAGCGGCCGCATCAATTATCGGCGTGGCTGCTGTCATTCTCCAGTTTCCTATGATCTTTACCCTGGTCAAGGTTTTGGGCGGCCTGTATCTCGTTTATCTCGGTTCTCAAATGTGGCTTTCACAGGGGAAGTTGGCACTAAAAATTGAGCCGGGAGCTCGGAACTATTGCTCAGCGGGTCAGCTTGCTTTTAAGGGTTTTTTCACCGCCGTTGCCAATCCGAAGGGTTGGGCTTTTTGTATTGCGCTGTTGCCACCGTTCGTTGATCATCAGCAACCGTTGTTCCTCCAGCTTTGCATTATCCTGGTTGTGATTCTCTGTATTGAATTTTTCAGTCTGATCCTCTATGCCGGCGGTGGGCGAACTCTCAGTCGCCTGCTGCAACAAAAAGACAACGTTCAACTGATAAATCGCATTGCCGGGAGCATGATGCTCGGGGTCGGTTTCTGGTTGGCAATCGGCTGACGCGTTAGGAAAATTCTTTGAGTTTATCAATTCAGGAAGCGGTCTCTTTAGATTGGCTTGTCTAACGAATTCCCCGGAAGATTTGAGATACTTCTCAGCCGGATTTGCCCAATTGCCCTCTTTGATTAAGCAGGCGCGCAATACCAAATCCCATGAGCATAAAACAGAGCGACAAAACTAAAACCAGAATACGATTTTCTACCCCTGAAGCCGCTACGCCCCCGAGCAGGACAAACCCAATGAGCGAGGGGAGAATACCGATAAAGGTTCCAATGGCATAGTCACTATGCCTGATCGCCGTCAGTCCACAGCCGAAGTTGATAACATCAAAGGGTAGCATCAGCAGGCGCATAGTCATTACCGCGACGATTCCATTCTGTTTCAGCCTTTCATCCCAGAGATTGATCACTGCCGTTGAACGCGCTTTCACCGCAGAACGGCCAAACCAACGTGATAAGGCAAACCCTAGATTTGCACTGGCATTTTCTCCGACTATGGTGAACAGGGTCCCGAGCCAGGGGCCAAAAATGAGCCCTGAAGCTATGGTGAGAATTGTTGCTGGAAACAACACAAGCGGGCGAATGGTATAGATAAAAATGTAGAGGAGGGCGGCTTTGATCACACCGACATTCGTCAGCCATTGTTCTAGAAGTTTTGGAATGTCTGTAAGGGCAACGTTTGAACGCCACCAGAGAGCTAAGGCAAACAGAAACAAGCCGAGCCACAGACTTCCAAAGATCAATTTTAAAGGGCTGGCGCTCGTTTTTATTTTGAACCTTTTCAATAGGTGCTCATTGTTTGCTGCGCCGCTGAAGAACGACTGCTGCCAAGCAGGGATTTCAACTAAATGAATAATCGATCGAGAATGAGAACGGTCAGCAGCAGGGCCATGGAGATGTTAACCAAGTGGAAAGAACGCAGGGTAAAATGAGTCTCGCTAATGCTGTATTGGACTTTAAAAATTCCATAGAAAACGATAAAAACCCCAGCGAGGAAAATAAAAACCAGGGCCGGGCTTTGAATATATCCAAAGAGAGGAAAGAGCAGATAGCAAAGAAACAGACTCAGCAGCCAGCAGTTATTGATTCTTAACAGCCTGGAGGTTGGAATCGCTTCAAAGAGATTCGGTAAGCCACTACGCAGAAGATCTTCACGGTAGCGGCAAAGCAGCAGCCAGGTGTGGGGGATCTGCCAGATGAACAGGGTGCCAGCCAGAATCAGTGACTTCTGCGTGAGTAAGATTCCACCGGCCGCCGTCCAGCCAATAAGGGGCGGAAGGGCCCCGCAGATGGCTCCGGGAATGGCGGCAAATGGGGTGCGCCGTTTCAGAGGGGTATAAATAGCGTTGTACCAGATGACAGCGAGCAGGCCGATGAGTAAAGATTGGCTTCCTGGGAGAGCAGACAGTAACAGCGATCCGACACTGATACACAAGGACGCAAGAAAAAGAACCATTGTTGGTGACAGCTTGCCCGCTGGGAGGGGCCGCATTTTGGTGCGTTCCATGCGTTGATCGAGGTCCTGTTCCTGCCATTGATTTAAAGCTGAACAGCCGGCCGCCAGAAATCCTGCCCCGGCGGTAACGTAAAATGTATGGACTTGCCATTGCCCGCCGGCAAACAGATATCCAGCCAGCGCTGAGAGGGCCACCATGGCCGACAGCTCGGCACGAAAGAGTCGTCTGAGAGATTGCACCAGGGGTAGAATCAACCCCGGGGTTAGCACAGTAGGATTATTCAAAGTCGGTATCGGCACAATGTTATCTCGCTATTGTTGGAGGAGATGTTCGATGAGCGCATCAATTTCTTCCGGGCTCAGATAATCTGCCGCCGGCATCATCGGGGCGTAACCTTTGACCATATCCACTTCAGGTTCCAGTAAGGCACGGCGCAGATACTCAGCGTCAACCTTGAGGGTGATCTCTTTGCCGTCACGTTCAATCGTTACGTTACGTTGCCCGATGCCCTTGAATGTCGGTGCAATCCCTTCACTGCCATCACTGGAGTGACAGCCGAGGCAGCCATTCTCTTCCAGCAATTGGGCAGCATTGAGTGCCGGAACTGTGGCGATGGCTTTGCCGAGCAGGAAATCAACAACCGCCTGAAGGTCTTCATTGTTGATCGCGGCTTCGTCATAGGGAGACATCATCGGGTCATAACCCTGAACAATTTCACTTTCAGGCTGACGAATAGCACGTTTGAGATAGTCCTCATCAATGGTAATTTCGATTGTCTGGCCATCCTTATCGAGTTGGCGTGGTTGTCCGGCCAACTCAAACAGGCTTGGCGCTATTCCATCACTACCATCAAGACTGTGGCAGCCGATGCAGCCCTGTTCATTGAGAACAATCAGCCCGCGGGGGTCTCCGGTGGGCTCGAGAGGTTGTGACCACTGGGCATAATCAGCTTCGCTGAGAGCTTCAACGCTGGTGGTCATATCGGCATGTCCTACGCCACAATATTCGGCGCAAAAAATATGGTAACTTCCCGGTTCCGGGGCTTGAAACCAGACATAGGTCTCCATCCCCGGGACGGTATCGCGTTTAATGCGAAATGCCGGCACATAAAAGCTATGCAGAACGTCCGTTGAATAGAGGAGGACTTTGATCGGTTTGTTGACTGGAACGTAGAGTTTGCTGGTTTTGCGGCCGTCTGGATATTCAAATTGCCACGACCACATGCGTGCGGTTGCTTTTATTTCAAGAGCGTCTTGAGGAATTTCCCGCAATCCGACGTAGTTGCTCCAACCGTACCAGAACATGGTCAGCACTATCAATATCGGTAGCACGGTCCAGATTGTTTCCAGCCAAAAACTTCCGTCCACCTCCGAGGTCGGTTCCGGGTATTTTGATCGCCGATATTTGACAACAAAATAAATTGTGACAACGGTAATTCCCAGCAACAAAATCAGGGAAAATCCAAAAATATAAATCAGGACATTATCGACAGCCTGCGCAGTAGGATTATTCAACTGGTTCACGGTTTCTCCTAACGGTAATGCACATCGGAAAAGGTCAGCCCGATAAATATAGCAACAATGACAATCAGGGTGAGAATGCCAATCCTGAACAGTTTTGATTCTTGTTTCAAGTGCATGAGAATTGTCAGGATCAGACTTGCCTGAATGGACGCAATAGCGAGGATTGCCCATACCTTTAAGCTGTACTGAGCTATTTGTGATATGGCAACGTTCACAAGTGTGAGTACAAACAGAACAGCCCAGATTTGAAAATAGGTCCGGTAGGGAACCGGCGCGTGTTTATCTTCCATTATGGTTCACCTCAGGGAATGAGATAGTAGAGCGGAAACACAAAAATCCATACCAGATCGACCAGGTGCCAGTAAAGGGCACTGTTTTCAAGCATTGTCGAGCGTTCTGCGGTGATCCTGCCTTTTGCAATCATGGCAGCAATGACTCCGATCAGGACGATCCCGATGAGTATATGCAGGCCATGCAGGCCCGTGGTAAAGAAATAAAGGTTGAAAAATGCAGCGAACCCGGGGGCTGAGTCGGCTAGATGCTCTGAACCGGGATAAATTCCGTGATTGATTTCAGCGGACCATTCAAAATACTTATTGATCAGAAAGACAACAGCCAGCCCGATAGTCACCAGACACAGAGTAATAGACTGCTTGATTTTATCCCGCTGAATTGCCGTAATCGCCAGAGATATTGTCAAGCTGCTGGTTAATAGAATCAGTGTGTTGATTGTCCCAATATAGACGTTCAGTGTGTTGCTGGCTTCGCTAAAATGCTGCGGAAACTTGGCCAAAGTTACGGCATAAATAATAAACAGGCCGCTGAAAAGGATAACTTCAGTATACAGAAACAGCCACATCCCGAAGCGGGCGCCAGTATCATCACGGTGCTCAATACTCATCAGCAACCACTCCTTTGTAGTCGTATGGACCTTTGGTGACAACGGGATCTTCTTCGCCAAAGTTTTCCATTGGTGGAGGAGATGGAACCGTCCATTCCAGGGTTGCACTTCCCCATGGATTCATGCCGACTGGAGCTCCTCTGCGAATGCCATTCCAGAGATTGATAAACATGATGATCAGTCCTGCCGCAAGAATCCAGGAGCCAATTGTGGCGGCCAGGTTGAGGGGCTGGAATTCTGGAAGGTAATCGTAATAACGTCTCGGCATGCCCTGGATGCCGACCGCCTGCATGGACATGTAGAGGACGTTGAAGCCGACAAACATCAGTCCCCAGGCAATGACAGCCGGTTTGTGGCTGTACATCCGCCCCGTGAATTTTGGCAGCCAGTAATGCAGTGCGGCAAAGAAGGCGAAGCCGGCTCCGCCGAACATGGTGTAGTGAAAATGGCCGACAACAAAGGTCGTATCGTGGAGATGGATATCACTGGCAGCAGCACCCAGTGCTAATCCGCCCAGCCCGCCGATGGCAAATTGAAAAATGAAGGCAAGAGCAAACAGCATTGGCGGCGCCAGTTGAATTGACCCTTTGTAGAGGGTTGAGATCCAGTTGAATACTTTGATGGCGCTGGGGATCGCGACAATAAAAGTAAGAAAGGAGAAGACCAGAATCGCAAAATCGCTCATGCCACTGGCATACATGTGGTGAGCCCAGACCAGCGATCCGGCAAAGGCTATCGCCAGGCTGGAGATTGCCATTGCCCAGTAACCGAATAATGGTTTGCGGGAAAATGTCGGAATGATCTCTGAAATGACTCCCATACCGGGGAGAATCATAATGTAAACGGCCGGGTGAGAATAGATCCAGAATAGATGCTGATAGAGGATCGGGTCGCCACCGCGGGCCGCATCGAACAATCCGGCACCGAAGATCCTTTCAAGAAATACCAGCACCAGGGTAATTCCCAGCATTGGTGTGGCAAGGATCTGAATCCAGGCGGTCGCATACAGGGTCCAGATAAATATCGGTAAACGACCCCAGCCCATTCCTTCAGCGCGCATGCGGTGAATGGTCGTGACGAAATTTATACCGGTCAGGATAGAGGAAAAACCGAGGATGAAAGCTCCGACGACAGCCAGGTCGACGTTGGTTGTGGTCTGAGTACTGAACGGTACGTAAAATGTCCAGCCGGTATCCGGGGCTCCGCCACCGGAGAAAATTGCCAGGATGGCCACCAGACCACCACCGATATAACAATACCAGGAGAGCAGGTTCAGTTTTGGGAAAAAGACATCTCGCGCCCCGATTTGGATGGGTAGCACAAGATTGCCAAACGCTGCGGTGATGCTCGGAATAATGAAGAGAAAGATCATGATAATGCCATGGACGGTGAAAGTGGCATTATAAGTCTGCGGTCC
>JAPHSA010000047.1 GCA_026193235.1 Deltaproteobacteria bacterium
AGGCTGACGTCATAATAATCATTAAGATTATCTAGACCAACGACCTGTTCACCGCGATCAAGCAGATATTTGGACAAATGGAAACCGATAAATCCGGCAGCACCAGTGACGAGAATTTTCATTGATCGTCCTCTTGCAGAGATTGATGAAACAAATTCAAAAAACAACAGGAGAGGAGGTTCCCCCCTCTCCTGCCATCATACCTGTGAATGGGCCCGAAACAAAAAGCTATTTTTTCTTTTTCTCTTCTACCGACAGCTGGTCACGAATTTTTGCCAGGGTCTTTTCGCCAACCCCCTTAACGTTGGCCAGTTCGTCTACCGATGTGAATTTCTTTTTATTTCTATACTCGACTATTTTCGACGCGGTTTTTTCACCAATTCCCTTTAGTTCCATCAGCTGCTCAATAGTAGCTGTATTGGGGTTGATTTTTTCAATAGCAAAGGCTGGTTGGCAGACAAAACTGACAGTTAACAGAAGTGCTAAAAAAACCAATGAACTTTTAATGATTTTCATAAAACCTCCTTCGGATGTTGTCGCTCAGATTGAGCTAGCAGAAGTACTACTCGCGGAAGGCCCCCCTCCACAGGTTGTACGAAATTAAGCCGTAATATAACAGTCACTTTTGAAATTGAAAAGAAAAAATTAACCGTTTTCGACAAACCACTGATAGGCGTCATCGAGCCCATCTTCCAACGGAATTGCAGCCTTCCAACCAAGGGCATTAAGCTTCGACACATCCAGCAATTTGCGCGGGGTGCCATCCGGCTTTTTGGTGTCAAATATCAACCGCCCTTTAAAACCACTAATCCGGGCGATGGATGCAGCTAATTCACCGATACTGCAATCGACCCCGGTCCCGATATTAATATGTGACAGCATCGGCTGGGTATTCGCTGCGTACATATCATGACTCAGGCTCATGACGTGAACACAGGCCGAGGCCATATCGTCAACATGAAGGAATTCACGCTTCGGAGTACCACTCCCCCAGATAACAACTTCGTCATCGCCACGTTGAACGGCTTCGTGAAACCGCCGGATCAATGCTGGAACCACATGGCTGTTCTCGGGATGATAATTATCCCCTGGCCCGTAGAGGTTGGTCGGCATAACACTGCGGTAATCACGCCCGTACTGCCGGTTATAGCTTTCACAGAGCTTGATTCCGGCAATCTTGGCGATGGCATAGGGCTCATTGGTCGGCTCGAGGTGGCCGGTCAATAGGGCATCTTCCGCCATTGGCTGCAGGGCATGCATCGGATAGATGCAGGAGGACCCCAGGAATAACAGCTTGTTGACATCTGCCTGATGCGCAGCGTGAATGACATTGGCTTCAACCATCAGATTTTCATAAATAAAATCCGCCGGATAGGTGTTGTTTGCGTAAATGCCTCCCACCTTTGCAGCCGCCATGTAAACCTGATCGATTTTGTTCTCTTGAAAAAACCGGTTGACTTCGTCCTGGTGCAACAGATCAAGTTCGTGGTGACTGCGTGTCAGAATATGGGTAAATCCGAGGGTTTTCAGGCGCCGAACAATGGCTGACCCAACCATACCGGTATGTCCGGCAACAAAAACAGAAGCGGAGAGTGTTAAATCTGAAGTTTTAATTATTAAGTTGTCCATGGGGTGACTAACCTTACTGCTTTACCGATTGACTCTGTAGTTTCGGGGGATAGGATGTTCACTTTATAAAACGTGAAGTGAATTCTCAATTCAGCCGTTGAACCTTACAGGCTTAAAGCTTGACACCGCCCTTCTACTCCACAGAAACGGGCAGATCAAAACCGTTCTTTTTTAAAAATGCGTGCCGCTGGGCCACTTTTAAATCCTCGGAGACCATCTCGGCACACATCTGCTGGACGGTAATCTCTGTCGACCATCCGAGCTTCTCTTTGGCTTTACTGGGATCACCAAGCAGTGTTTCGACCTCCGCCGGGCGGAAATAGCGTGAGTCGACCTGAACGACGATGTCACCCGGTTTAATTGCTGGAGCCTTGTTCCCGGAGACTGTTTCAACTATCCCCTGCTCTTTGAGACCGCTACCGACAAACTTGAGGGTAATCCCCAATTCTGCGGCAGACCAGTGGATAAAGTCTCGTACGGAGTACTGCTCACCACTGGCAATAACATAATCATCAGGCTCGTCCTGCTGCAACATCAACCACTGCACACGGACATAATCCTTGGCGTGGCCCCAATCGCGCAGGGCATTCATGTTTCCCAGGTACAAACAGGCCTCCAATCCCTGGGCAATATTAGCCAAACCACGGGTGATTTTACGGGTCACAAAGGTTTCACCGCGGCGCGGTGATTCATGGTTGAACAGTATGCCGTTGCAAGCGTACATGCCGTAGGCTTCTCGATAGTTGACGGTGATCCAGTAGGCGTAAAGCTTAGCCGCCGCATAAGGGGAGCGGGGGTAAAATGGTGTTGTCTCCTGTTGCGGAATTTCCTGCACTAAGCCATAAAGTTCTGACGTGGATGCTTGATAGAATCGAGTTTTCTTCTCCAGACCAAGTAGGCGGATTGCTTCCAGCAAACGCAAAGGCCCCATGGCATCTACATCGGCCGTATATTCAGGGGATTCAAAGCTGACGGCTACATGCGACTGGGCGCCAAGATTATAAACCTCATCCGGTTGTACTTCCTGTAAAATACGAGTCAGATTGGACGAATCGGTCAAATCGCCATAGTG
>JAPHSA010000161.1 GCA_026193235.1 Deltaproteobacteria bacterium
AATCAGGGAGAAGTCGATGTTGATAATGGTCGTGGTGGTAAGCGGAAGGCCTTGAGCTTCTCTATCCGCTTGGAAGGGGTTTTCTGATGACACAGAATTTTCCTCTGTTAACGGCTGTGTGGGTACATAATCGTGCCAGAATTGTTGTAATTATTATTTTGTTACTATGCGTTTTAGGCGCTTATGCAGCACAGCGCTGGGTTGCTGAGCCGCATTTATTGGCATTACGGACAGAGCAATCCCGGTTACAGCAACACGTCCGACAACGGCAAATGGAATTTGCCAACAGTGGGGTTCCTGTCTCTACCGCTGAGCAGATCGAAAAAAATCTGCAACAATTCGATCATCTGATTCCTGAACAAACAGACCTTTCGGCTTTTTTAGGAGAGTTGTTCGACTGGTCGCAGCAGGCGGGTCTGGACATTCGTCAGATCAATTTCCAGCCCGAAATTGAGAAAGAGTCTGGGCTCTTACGCTATGGGCTGAGTTTTTCGGTTAATGGCAGCTATGCGCAGGTGAAGCAGTTTATTCACCTGCTGGAGAATGCCCGGCGGATTCTGCTGGTCGAGAAGATCGCTCTGTCAGGGTCCTCAACCACGAACAAAGGCAGAGATAATGTAGCTTTAAGGATTGAACTGGCAACTTATTTTCAGGAGGGTTCATCATGAGCCGCTCCCGGATCATCCTGCTGCTGCTGGTTGTCCTTAGTGTCGCAATTGCCTATGCCTGGATAGCCACGCCAAAGCAACGCCGGGTTGCCCCGGGACAGGCCCCCTTGCGTCAAGCGGATTCTCAGCGGCTGGATGTAACTGTATCAGCCTTTCCTGCGGTCGCCGATCTTGATTTTTCCGGTGGTGGGGATTACCCCTATCAGGCGCCACAAAAAAATCTGTTTGGGCCTCTTTATCTACCACCAAAGCCGAACAAACCACGTCCTGTTCGCCCGGCGCCGAAAGTGACAAAGCCGGCAAGACCACAAAAAGTTACTCCTGTTGTTGTTCAGCCGCCTGGCCCGAAGCCGATTCAGCCCCTAGAGGTTCTGGGGTACCTGAATAAGGCTGGAGCTACTACGGTCTTTCTTTCATCGAAGCAGGGTGAAGTCTATCTTGTTAAAGCGGGGGATATGTTTGCTGCTGATCTGATTGTCCGCAGTGTCAGTGACAGGGAAATAACCATCGCTCGCAGGCAGACAGATCAGCAAGTTGTGTTGCAACTGGGTGAAACCAAATCACAGCGACTACCCAAAATCAGGTTTCAGTCGGATCGTCCTGAATTTCAACTTCCGCCAGAAGAAAATCCCGACCAACCAACTCCGGGCACTGAGCCTGGAGTCGATAGCGAAAAGGCTGAAAAATGATGCTTTTCAATGCGGGGGAAACTATGCCCATACCAAAGATGATCGGCAATCACTTGGTGCGTTTTGCCAGCCCTTTGTTGCTGTTGTTGTTCCTGTCCGGATGTATCGCTGGACAAGCATCTTTCACCAAAGGGAATCAGGCACTCGAAACGCAGAATTATGATCAGGCTGTCATTGAGTATCTGGCTGCGGTTGAGAGCAATCCAGCAAACCATGAGTACCGCTTAAAGCTTGATCAGACCAGGAGCAGAGCAGCTCTTGAACACAAAATTAAAGGGGATGCCTTTATCGCTCAACAGCAGTTTGTAAAGGCCCTTCAGGAATATCAACTTGCTACTGATCTGGATGGTTCGCTCTATACGGCATTTGATGGTCTGGAGCGGGCACGTGATTATCTGCAGGTGGAAAAATTACTGCAAGAAGCCAAAAATATGTTGCAGGCAAACCGCAAAGCTCAAGCGCAGGAGGCTGTGGATACTGCCCTATCACTACGTCCTGAATACCAGCCAACACTGCAATTGAAGGCAGAAATCAAGCAAAGTCAATATGCCCTGGTTGATGGTGTTGAGCTTGAGGTGATTTCATCTGAGCCGATCAACCTGAACTTTCGTGAAACAAAAATCCCCGATGTTTTTGATATTCTGACCAAACTCTCCGGGATCAACTTCATCCTTGATGAGGACGTTCGCAGCGACAAAACCACTCTTTTTCTGGAACAGGCTACCTTCGCCCAGGCACTGGAGCTGCTGCTGCGGATGAACAAACTGGACAAAAAAATCCTGAATAAGAAGACGATCATTCTGTTTCCTAAAACCCGTGACAAGCAGAAACAGTTTGAAGACCAGATCATTCAGACGTTTTATCTGTCGCATATTGATGCCAAAAAGGCAGTCAACATGTTGCGGACCATGTTGCAGGTGCGG
>JAPHSA010000213.1 GCA_026193235.1 Deltaproteobacteria bacterium
CAATGTATTCCGGCGACCCTGCTGTTTGTTGACATGATCAAGGGCACTTTCAAACACACTGACGCGTCAAAATCAGTCAGGCAACAGATTAAGCAGGAAGGGAGATCATAATGAAAGCACGTAAGATATTGATTGCTGACCGCGATCTGACCGCCCGTAAAAAAATGGCCGAGTTTTTTGAGAATTCACATTTTGAGGTTGAAACAACCGCATCGGCAGCCTATGCCATCGCCAAAATCGTGCAAAAGCAGGAGCCGATTGTCATTCTTGGGGATTCTTTTGAAGAGAAGATTGCTTCGGTTGATGTTATTGCTTTGATGCGCAAGTGCAATAAAAACCTGCGCATTATTCTGGTTTCCGATGACAGTTCATTGGAAACTCTGCGGCGGATTCGTGAGGATGGCATTTTCTATCACGCGTTGAAGCCCCACAGCGTTGAAGATAATGAAGAGCTGCGCTCTGTTGTTGAATGTGCCGTTGAAGGGTTCCAACCGGTATTAAGCAGATAACAATAGGATAACCATATTTTTATAGAAGGAGATCGTCATGAAAAAAATTGTACAAAATAATTTATTCGCCCTCGTGTTGTTGACTATCAGTGTCCCTGCCTTTGCTGAAGCCGGCGCCCGGGAAGACAACAGTATGATGTTGGTCTATGTTTTTCTGGCCACCTGCGGTCTTATCATTTTTCTTCAGCTTATCCCGGTGTTTACCATCGTTTATGGCTTAATCAAGGGAATGTTCAGCAAAAAAGAGGAAGAAATTAAACCGGCTCCGGCCAAGCACCGTTCCTAGTGAGCTGCTGAAAGAATTTATCGAGCGCTTGCATAACTATTTTGAGGGATGATGATGAAAACAGAATGGACATTAAAAATATTATGGGGTTCTCTGCTGTTGGCCGGGCTTGCTTTTCCCTTGGTGGCCAGTGCCATGGAGATGGAAGATTGTCTCGGCTGCCACTCTGAAATCGACGTGGTCGGTGAGGCGCTGCTTGTTGATGCCGTAAAATTTGAGCATACCGTGCATGCGGAGCTTGGTTGCGCGACCTGCCACAGTTCAGTGACGGATGAGCACCCGGATGATGGTGCCGCTGTTTCCAGAGCAGATTGCCTTGATTGCCATCAGGAAGTGGGCGATCAATATATGCAGACTGCGCATGCTGAAAATGCAACCTGTGGCGACTGCCACGACCCACATCAGGCACATGGTCTGGACGCGGTTTCCGCCAGCGATATGAATGAGCAATGCAGCCAGTGTCATGAGAACGCTGCGGTGGTGGAACAACATTCAGAGTGGTTGCCTCAGGCAAGCCTGCATATCGCTAAACTGCCCTGTATCACCTGCCATACGTCATCGGAAGAGTACAAAATTGTACTTCATATCAGCCAGAAGCAGGAAGACAGGGCCCTCAGTGGCTACGAGATCTCCAAGTACGAAGATTTAAAAGTGTACAGTGGAGCAAAAGAGATCAAAGGTCTTATTGATATCAATAAGGATAATTTCATCTCTCTGGCGGAGTTGCGGACCTTCAATCTCAATCCAGCTTATAAAGCGTTACATCTGGACGGAACTCTGTTTCCCAGTGAAGCTTCACACGATCTAACTACCCTGGATAATCGTTATGACTGTAGTTTCTGTCACGCTTCAGGACCAGGTAGTATGCAGACCAGCTTTCTGGCCTTACCGACCCCGGACGGCAGCTTTGCCAGAATCGATGTCGAAGAAGGGGCCGTGCTTGATGCTCTGTATGGAACGCCTAATTTTTACATGACCGGCAGTACCCGCAGCGCGTCGTTGAACATCATCGGCTTCATCATCATCTGCTGTGGTTTCATTATGCCAATTGGTCACGGGACACTGCGTTTTTTGACCCGCAAAAATAGAAAACATTAAAGGGGAAAGCTCATGGCTGAAAAAAAGAAAATCTATCTGCAACCGACGCCTGTTCGTATCTGGCACTGGATCAACGCTTTTGGAATCATCACCTTGACTGTTTCTGGCGCCCAGATCCGCTTCCCGGAGTACATTACATTCCTGGGCAGCTATAAATCAGCAATCTACCTCCACAATACCGCCGGTTTTGTGGTCGCGATCTCCTTCTCGCTGTGGTTTTTCTATTACATGTTTGTTTCCCGGACAATGGCCAATCTCTATGTCCCCAAGGCAGCTGATCTGAAAACCGGACTTGTACGCCAGGCCAAATTTTATTTTCTCACCTATTTCCTCGGCTGGGAAAATCCGCACCATCCGACGCCGGAGAATAAATTTAATCCGATGCAGAAATCGGTCTATCTGGGCGTTATGTTTGTGATGATGCCACTGGTTAGCTTGTCAGGAATCTTTTTGACCAACGTCGACCCCCTCCGTGAACTGATTGTTATGGTCGGAGGACTCAAACTCCTGGCAGGACTCCACTTCTTGCTCGCATGTTGCCTTATTGCTTTTATTCCGACCCATGTTTATCTGGCAACCCTTGGTCACACACCAATGGAGCATATCAAGACCATGTGGTCAGGTTGGGAAGATGAAGAGACCGAAGAAGCTGGTACCCAGGAGAATAAGGACGAATTAGCCAGCCGACGTGCTGCTTGAAAAACAGGTTTAAAATATAACAGGTTAAACAGCGCAAGTTGCCGGGCGGATCCACAGAAGGATCCGCCCTTTTTTGTTGTGCGGATTTCAGCACAGTCTCTGCGGTTTCTGGCTATTTGAGAAATTTCCTGTGTGGCAGGAATATTCCTGAAAACCAAAGAGAAACCCCTGTGGGCGTCTGCTCTAACTATATGAAATAACACATGATTATATTTTTCCGGGTTGGCACAGCTGATGCTATATCTAGATAGTAACACATCAATCCTTTACTTCAGCGGAGGCAACAATGACCGGACAATATAAAATTAAAAGCACAAAGCAGGGAAGCTATGCCAAGGGAAGTTATCAGCAAAGGGTGCAGGATCAAATGGAGCGGCGTTATAGCATGTCGCGACGCAACCTTTGGGAAGTGGTGTTGTTTCTTATGGTTGCTATCGGTGCTTTTACTTTTAAAGACTTTAATCTATTTGAAGTTTCCTCTGAGTCTCTTCGTCAGGTTCTTGGTTATCCGCCGCCTTCCTATCTGATAAGTATCGCATTAGCCGTTTATTGTTTTTCCTCTGCTAGCTTGACCCTTACTGCAATGGCCAAGGATGCTGAGCCTGTAAAAAATTGGCACCATCTTGGCTACCGCAGCGTCTTCTTTATTTTTTACTGTTTTTCCGGCGCGATAGCAGCAAACTTTTTACCGGTATTGTTGGGTGGCTTGTGTCTCTACGGTCTCGATCAGTGCCACATCTGGTTTTATAATACTAGGGTCATCGCTCAGGAAAAGGATCTGGTAGAGAAGTTCTGAGAAGCCAAAGCCTGAAAGATTTATAAAGCCCGTTGCCAGATTAAGCAATGGGCTTTTTTATTGCTGGAGTTCCGGGAAGTTCCGGTAGATCGCTTGCAGGGAAAGTTCGGTATTCGGCAAGCTGTGGTTTTCCAGGGTCATCGTCGGCTTTATGTCAGTAGATTTCAACCACTCAAACAGGGTGGAAAAGGGAACATTGCCTTGACCGATCGCTAAATGTTCATCCCGTTCACCATGATTATCATGCAGGTGGAGATGTTGCAGATAAGGTGCTGTCTGATTTAACCAGTCAAGCAGCTTGGTTGTTCCGAACATATTCCAGTGGCCGATATCAAACACATGCCCCATTTGAGGCGAATTGATGGAGGACAAAAGCTGTATGAAAACATCCGGAGCTGTTTCATAGATGTTTTCGATGCAGATGACGCAGCCAATGTTCCGTGCCCGCTCCAGAAATTGCGGCCAGAAATTACAGCAAGTATCCACCCAGTTTTTAAGTTTTTCTCCCCCACTGCCATAAGCCAGACCCGGATGAAAAACAATCCTTTTCGCCTGGATATTTTCCGCCAGTAAGAGAGATTTATCCGCCAGAGCGTGGGAAAATTTACGCACACGCTTTTTACTGCTGCCGGGATTAAAGCCGCTATAGGGTGCATGGAGCGTGGTGCTGAGACCCTGCTCCTTCAGTTGTTTGGCACAGGCCCCCAGTTGCTCAAAGTTGAGTTTGTCAATGGAGACTTCCTGACATGCAAGCTCAGGCTGGAGATTCCTGTTGAGCAGGAATGGCAAACGTCCCGGGAGCAGAGGCGCGGGGATATGAATATAGAGCTGATGAGCTGTCATAAAAGTTGTTGTGCCGCAATCAATTCCAGTTTTTTGATTTCCGGGTATTCACCGAGGGCAATAAGAACGTGCCCAGCTTCGATAACGGTATTTGCGGCCGGATTAAAAGTCATATGATCTCCCTGTTTGATGCCGACAATGATCAGTCCCAAGTCTTTGCGAATTCCTGATTGTAACAGATCCTTCCCCACCAGTTTTGATCTTGGTGAGACGGGAATCTCTTCCATTTGCAATTCGATGCTACTGCGTCCCGTGGCGATGTCGATAAATTCAACAACGGAAGGGCGTAAAATAGCTTGAGCCATACGGTTAGCACCGATGGTATAGGGTGAAATGACCTTGTTTGCTCCGGCCCGTATCAATTTCACTTCGGCGTTTTCATCGCTGGCTCGTGCAAGAATAAAAAGATCGGGATTAATGCCCCGCGCGGTAAGGATAATAAAGACATTGGCAGCATCCAGGGTCACAGCAGTAATCAAACCCTTTGCTTCGCCAATCCCTGCCTGTTCTAAAATATCATCTTGAGTCGCATCGCCGAGAATAAAAAGATGGCCGTCTTCTTCCAGTCGAGCAAGCTGTTCCGGGTTATTTTCAACGACGATAAACGGCAGTGGTTTGGCGGCAAATTCGCGACTGATCAATCGGCCGATGCGGCCGTAACCGCAAATAATGTAGTGCCCCTGAAGGCGCTTAATCTGCTTTTGCAATTTTTTTCTCCCCAGAAGTTTATAAAGCTGACCCTCCATCATGAACTGAATCATCGAACCGATCGTGTAGGCAATTGTGCCAACCCCAAAAACAATCAGCAGGATGGTGAACAGCTGTCCTTGCCGGGACAGGTGGTGCACCTCACTATAGCCGACTGTTGCCAAGGTAATGGTTGTCATGTAGAGGGCTTCAAAGGGAGCCCAGTCCTCAATGATGACATAACCGAGGGTCCCCCCGCCAATCAGAATAACCAGTGTGGCCAGGGAAATTTTGACTTTTTTTAACGGATCCATGCACGCTCCAGATTGAACAAACTGATGATAGCTATCTCCTGGAGAAAAGACAAGAAACAGAAGTTCCTAGCACCGGAGAGACAGAAAATGCAGAAAAAAAGATTGACAACAAGTGTATACTGTATACAATTCACCTCATTGAGAATGGGAGAATTGATGTGAAAAGTAAACAAATAGAGCACCATCAGACTTTACGGGAAAAGATTCTTGAAACGATCCGTGAAGCAATTCTCAAGGGAACTCTTAAGCCGGGCGAAAAGGTTGCAGAACCTGAACTGGCTGAGCGTTTTGGTATCAGCAGAACGCCAATCCGTGAGGCTTTCCGGCAGCTGGAATCTGAAGGTTACTTGACCGTTATTCCGCGCAAGGGCGCGGTTGTTGCGGCGTTGTCAGAGCGGGATGTTCAGGAATTTTACGCGATCAAGAGCATTCTTGAAGGCTATGCTGCTGAGCTGGCAGCTAAAAACCTTTCTGAGAAAGATCTGGCCCGGCTGGAAGCGATAAACGAAAAGCTCAAAACTTTAGCCACTAGTGACGATGTTAAGGCTTTCTATCGAGTGCATAATGAATTTCACGAAACCTTCCTCAAGGCCGCCGATAACAGCAAGCTCTATGAATTGATCCAGCATCTGGGGTTAAAGTTCAGCCGTCTGCGCATGGCTTCTCTGTCGGTGCATGGGCGCATGGCGATTTCTGTCGCCGAACACGATAAGCTGCTCGATGCCTTCCGCCGTCATGACGGAAAATCAGCCGAGGATCTGGTCAAGCAAACCGCAGCGATTGGCGGGAAGGTGCTTCTTGAAAGCCTGGCTCATTCCAAAGGAGAAGCGACCAGCGCATCACTCCTGAATAAAGATATTGATGCTTATTGACCTGTAATCGAGTGCAATCTTGATGAACTGACCCTCCGGATAAATCCGGAGGGTTTTTATTTGAGATAGGCTTGAATCCCCGCCGCAAATTCCGTTAATTCAAGAGCAAAATCATCGACCCAATGATTGTCCTTACAAACATTTCCTTCTAACAGCATCTGCAACTGGTCACTGGTCATGGGGAACAGCGGAATCGCCTGCAGCAGTCCTACCAGTGGTTTCATCAGGCAGAGTGGTTGGTGGATTTTACGCACGCGGGATAAACCCAGCGCCTTGCCGATCAGGTCAAGAATCTGGTTATAGCTGAAGGTCTCGGGGCCGCAACAAGCATAGGTTTTGCCGCGGGTTTCCGGTTTGTTCAGGGCGGCTACAAAACTTTGGGCCACGTCGGACACATGAACCGGTTGCAACAGGTATTGGCCATCACCCATCACCGGAGTCACGGGCAAGGCTTTTATCAATTGGGCGAGCATATTGACGAACATATCCTGCGGGCCAAAAATCAGCGAAGGGCGAAAAATAGTCCAGTCGAGCATTGATTGGCGGACCAGTTCCTCAGCCTGCCACTTGGTGTGATGGTAGCCACTGACAGCATTTTCCCGGGTGCCGTTGGCGCTCATTTGCAGATAGCGTTGTACACCCTGCTCCTGGGCGGCCTGTAGAACATTTTGGGTCGATTGTCTGTGCCGTTGGTCAAAGCTGATGCCCCGGCCGCGGAACTCGCGAATAATGCCCACCAGGTGAATCACCGCAGCGCAACCGGCGAGTTTGTCATTGAGGCTTTCGGGCTGAGTCGTGTCGCCGATAACCGTTTCAATTTCAGCTATATTTTCCAGGCTGTCAGCCTGGCGGACGAGGGCTCTCACCTCATGGTTTTGCGCCAATAGTTGGTGAATTATTTCACGGCCGACAAAACCACTGCCACCGGTTATAAAAACTTTCATTATCAGACCCCCTATCGTTATCTATTTCTTCTCATCGATGTACTATATCTATTATTTTGCAGCTCCGCACCCTTATGATGCCACCAGAAGAAAAGATTAGCAAAACCAAAACATTCTCTTTGGTTTATTAGCTTTTATTATACTAGGGAATTTAAATTTCTCTCTTGCTTGTTAACACCCTTTCTATGCTTAGGAAGGAATAAGAAATGACTGAACAATTCCATTTGCTGCCGGACGATGACAACACGATGAACCGGGATACCCTGCTTGCTTCGCTGGGCACTACGATCTTCGTGTCGCCATTAAGATGCCTGGACTGGATGATTATGAGGTCTGCCGACAGCTGAAAAGTTCACCACGTAGCCGGGGGTGCGCGATTATTCTTCTCACGCCTCTGTCGGAAAGTTCAGAGCAGGGAAAGGGCCTTAAGCCTGGTTCCTAAGATTATATGACCAAGGCTTTTGATCCGGCAATTCTCAGGGTGAGGGGTGAGGGGCCATTGGAGCTGAAAGGTTATCGCAATAGCCTGGAACAGCAGGTGAGCATTGACCGATTGATTGTTCTGGTTGCCAAATATCGCTCTGCTGAAGCGCAGGAAACGCTGAGGGACCTCGAAAAAATGACCAAACAAAAATTTGACCATGATTAACATACAAAATAGGTCATATTTAATTTTGCAAGGGTTGCCTGAAGGAGCGGTTTGCGTTATATTCCGGCCGTTATTGCGGCCGGGAGGCTGACTCAAGTCTCTGAAATATTCAAGTTTTGACGTTTTATCATAGATAACCTATTAAACAGAAAATGGGGAGATGCAGATGAGTGAATTGACCGCCGAAGGGTTGGGTTTAAAAAGCGTTGGACAGGTTTTCCGTAACCTCAGTTATGAAGAACTGTTTGAACATGAGAAAAAAAATAACGAGGGGAAACTTTCGGCAAATGGCACCATGATGGTCGATACTGGTAAATTTACCGGCCGCTCGCCCAAGGATAAATATTTTGTCAAGCAGGATCCGTCGCAGGGCAACATCGCCTGGGGCAAGATCAACCAGCCGGTGTCCGAAGAAATTTTCGATGAGCTCTACGCTGAAGTGATCGACTACCTTTCGGGCAAAGACGTTTATGTGACCGATGGTTACTCTGGTGCTAACCCGGACACCCGCAGAGAAGTCCGTTTCATCACTGAAATTGCCTGGCAATCCCATTTTGTCAAGAATATGTTCATTCGTCCAAGTGCTGATGAACTGCCGAACTTCAAGCCCGGCTTCAGGGTTTACAATGCCGCCGGGTTGACCAACCCGAAATGGCAGGAGCATGGACTGAACTCGGAAGTCTTTGTCATTTTCAACGTCGAAAAGAATATCGCTATCATCGGTGGTAGCTGGTACGGTGGCGAGATGAAAAAAGGCATCTTCACGATGATGAACTACTGGCTGCCGCTGGAGAACATCCTTTCCATGCACTGCTCGGCCAACGTCGGTAAAGCTGGCGATGTCTGCCTCTTCTTCGGTCTTTCCGGCACCGGTAAGACCACATTGTCGACCGACGCTGCCCGCAAGCTGATCGGTGATGACGAGCATGGCTGGGATGACGACGGGATCTTCAACTTTGAAGGGGGCTGCTACGCAAAAACCATTGATCTGTCTGCCGACAGTGAGCCGGAGATCTTTAATGCGATCAGGCGGGATGCGCTGCTGGAAAATGTTGTCTACAATGAGGATGGCATCATTGACTTCAGTGACAACTCCAAAACCGAAAACACCCGGGTCTCATATCCGATTGAGCATATCGCCAACCACGAACCGAGCCTCAAGGCCGGTCATCCACAGAACATCATCTTTCTCACCTGTGATGCTTTCGGCGTGCTGCCGCCGGTTTCCAAGCTGACCAAAGAGCAGGCGATGTACTATTTCCTCTCCGGCTACACCGCCAAGGTTGCCGGGACCGAGCGCGGTATTACCGAGCCGCAGGCGGCTTTTTCTGCTTGCTTCGGTGAAGCCTTTTTGCCGCTGCATCCAACCGCTTACGCCAAACTACTTGGCGAAAAGTTGGTAAAGCACGGCGTTAATGCCTATCTGGTCAATACCGGCTGGGCCGGTGGTGGCTACGGGGTCGGCAAGCGGATGAGTATCAAGGCGACTCGCGCCTGTATCAATGCGATTCTCGACGGCAGCATCAACAATGTCGAGTATGATCAGACCCGTTTCTTCAGACTGCATATCCCGAAGCAGCTTCAGGGCGTAGAGACGTCGCTCCTCAATCCGCGCAATGCCTGGGCTGATAAGGATTCGTTTGATGCCACCGCCAATAAACTGGCCGGGATGTTTGTCGCCAACTTCAAGAAATATATTTCCGATAATGATGAGTTTGACTTTACCCAGGCCGGCCCGAAGGTTTAACTACATCCAGTTCGGTCTTTGCTGAGGGTAAAAAATCAGCGACAATAATATTTATATAAGTATCATTTGAAGCGGTCAGCGCAAAGCTGGCCGTTTTTTTTGTGTTTTAGTGGTAACTTCCCTTGACATAATGTGAAAGAAAAATAATAATTAGAGTCTAAAAATTAAATTGAGGTAAATTTTTATGACTGCTAATAAAATTGAGTAATCTCGGTGAATTTGAACTGATCGACTGGATCCGTGAGCAGGCCGGTGGAGCAGATCATCTGGCGTTAGGGATCGGTGACGATTGTGCGATTCAAAAGCTGGGGCCTGATCAGGATTTACTCATCAGTACCGATCTGCTGATTGAAGGGGTGCATTTCAAACGCGAATGGACAACCCTCTACAATCTGGGCCGTAAAGCCGCAGCAGTGAATATCAGCGATATTGCCGCCATGGGGGGTGCGCCCCAATCCCTGTTTCTGGGAATCGGGCGTCCGGCACAGATCAGTGATTTGGATATGAAAGAGCTGCTCTCAGGTTTTATTTATGAAACCCAGATGCATGGTGCCGTTCTTGCCGGCGGCGACAGCTGTGGTTCGCCAGGGCCGCTCATGCTTTCAGTGACGGTTCAGGGGACAGTTGCGACGGACGAAGCTATTTGTCGCCAGGGGGCCAGTTATGGTGATGCCATTTATGTCTCTGGAACTCTGGGTGACAGCGCTCTCGCTCTTCAGTTGTTGCAAGCCGGCCAGATCCCGGAAAAATCACTGGCTGAGCGTTTTCATCTGCCCTCTCCCCGTGTTGAACTGGGAAAGTTTTTATCCGCCAGACAGATTGCAACGGCGATGCTTGATGTCTCCGATGGCCTGCTGGCTGATCTTGGTCATATCCTGACGGCTTCCGAAGTGGGTGCTGAACTGGAACTGGACATGATTCCGCTGTCTGCGGCTTTTCAGCATCAGCAGAGCAAACAGCCAAGCATCCGTGATCTTGCACTCTCAGGCGGGGAAGATTATGAACTGGTTTTTACTTCGCCGTTGAAAGATCTCGCAGAACAGACCGGTTTGACCACGCCGGTCGCGCGGATCGGAACGATTACCCAAAAAGGTGGAATCCAAATTCGACAAGCGGATGGTCAACTTTATCACTGCCAGCGGGCCGGGTTTGACCATTTTGCCTGAACCTGATCAGATTGCGATCTGCGCAGAAAATGACTCGGTGCGCGCGGACAAGGCAGCGGCTGAAAGTGGCTCAGCAGCGACGCTGTTCATGAGCCGGGATCTGTCCGATCTGCTTTATCAGCAGGTTGTTGAAATTCTCCGTGAAGAGCAGAATTTCCATTTGGAAGGCTACAAAGACCTCTGTATTCGCCGCCGGCTAGCGGCCCGGATCAGGGCCTCCGCAGTTCAGGAGCCGCAGGACTACATCGATTTGTTGGCAGAGGACAGCCGTGAACAGGAACTGCTGCTGGCCGCCCTCAGTGTTCATGTGTCGCAGTTTTTTCGTAATCCCAGTGTATTTCAAATGTTGGATAAAGTGATTCTGCCAGCATTGCTGAAGCGCACGCGGCAGGATCAGGGTAAGTTGAGAATCTGGAGCGTCGGCTGTGCCTATGGGGAAGAGCCCTATTCGCTGGCATGTTTATGCCAGAAACTGCTGGGGGGAACAGAGAGCGTCTCAATTATTGCGACTGATCTGAGCCCGGAAGCGCTGAAGTACGCGAGGCAGGGCTGCTTCACTGCTGAACGGATCAGCCAGGTCCCAGCGGAAATGGTTCAGAAGTTTTTTGCAGCAAAAGGACACAAATTTGAACTTGCTGAAAAAATCAGACAAAAGGTTCAGTTTTTTCGTCATGACATTTTGACCGATAAGCCTTTTTATCGGGCGGAATTGATTCTATGCCGGAATCTGTTGATTTATTTTTCCCGGGAGCAGCAGAGACATATCCTTGAAAAACTTGCTCAAGCACTTTTGCCGGGAGGCTATCTGGTACTGGGAAGAGCAGAAACTCTGGCGCCAGCCTGTCGCGATTTGTTTCATTGTGTCGATCCGGCGGAAAGAATTTATCAACGGGTTGTCAGCGACGGGTAACTGCAACAAAAAAGTAAAACTTAGAGTTTTAACGATATCAAGATGCTGAATTCACGGTCTGATGGCGCGAAATATTGATCAGCCGAGAGTTGAAGGAGAGAAACATGCGAGTTGAGATCAGTTACAAATTTGTCATCGGTTTCATCGTGGTGGTCGCCTCGGTGGTGCTGTTGAACCTAGTCGTGCCGAAAATGCAGATCCCGGAATGGACCCATCAATGGATTACAATTGTCGGTGCTCTACTGGTCGGCCTGGTTTTTGGCTGGTTGTTTTCCAAGGCGTTTACGGCAAACATCAAGATTCTGACCGAGGGGGCGGAGCGGCTGAGTGATGGGGATCTCAGCCGTAAGGTGCGTTTGCGCAAAGGGATGTTTGCTGATGAAACGGAGGATCTTTCCAATTCGCTGAATTTGGTGGTTGACAGTTTACGTAATCTGGTTGGTCAGATTCGTACCAGTTCGGTCAATGTCACCGATTCTTCTCTGGCGTTAGCGACCACTGCGGAAGAAATGACGGCGACGGCACATGAAGTGGCGGGCTCAATTGAACAGATCAGCCGAGGTGCAGAAACCCAGGCGGAAATGGTTGAGCGGGCCTCCAAAGTTATCCGTGAAATGGCGGAACAGATTGATCTGGTGGCGGCATCATCCAATGACCTGTCCCATTCAGCGGAAGAAACAACCCTGTCCGCGCGCCAAGGTGAGGGGATGACCTCCAGCGCTTTGGAAAACCTGAAAGAAGTCCTGGCAAAAATCGAAGAGAATGCTGACCTGATCGTGTCCTTTAGTGCTCAGGTTCAGAAAATCGGTTCAATTATCGATGTGATTACCGGGATAGCACAAAAAACTAACCTGCTGGCGCTCAATGCGACGATTGAAGCTGCCCGGGCGGGAGAATATGGCCATGGTTTTGCGGTGGTCGCCGAAGAAGTCAGC
>JAPHSA010000279.1 GCA_026193235.1 Deltaproteobacteria bacterium
CTGGTACGGATTGAGATCCCTGACGGTGAAAGCACGTTGTTCTCTGCCAGGCATGCCTGTATCGAATGTGGACTGTCCTACCCTGAAGTCAGCCCCCGTATGTTCTCATTCAACAACCCCCATGGTGCCTGTAGCGATTGCAGTGGTCTGGGAACACGCATGTATTTTGATCGTGAGCAGGTCGTTCCCAACCCGGAGCTGTCTCTGCGTGAAGGAGCCATTGTCCCCTGGGACAGCCGCACAGGATATTATTATCAGGCGCTGCTTGAAGCGCTTTCCATGCATTACCAGTTCGATATCCGCACTCCCTTTACCAAACTTGAGGAGAAGATCCAGAACGTGATTCTCCATGGTTCCGGCGAGGAGAACGTGCGCTTTTTCTATGACCAGGGAGAACGCCGGCACTTCTATGAGAAACCGTTCGAAGGTGTGATTCCCAATCTGCAACGCCGCTATCATGAAACCGATTCGGATGCCGTCAGGGACAACCTGGAACGGTTCATGAGCGTGGTTCCCTGTCATACCTGTGAAGGAGCGCGTTTGCGCCCCGAAGCCTTACACATTACCGTCGCTGATAAAAACATTCAGCAGGTTACGGCCATGTCGATTGCTGAAACGGAAACCTTTTTTAACCGCCTCCAACTGCCGGCTAAAAAAATGGAAATTGCCCGCCGGATCCTTAAGGAAATCCGTGAACGCCTCTCTTTTCTCTCGCATGTCGGACTGGATTATCTGACCCTTGACCGCAGTGCCGGCACCCTGAGTGGTGGCGAAGGCCAGCGTATTCGCCTGGCGACACAGATTGGCTCTTCGTTAACCGGAGTTCTGTACATCCTCGATGAGCCCTCTATCGGCCTGCACCAGCGGGATAATCAACGCTTGCTGACAACGCTTAAACGGCTGCGTGATTTGGGCAATACGGTTTTAGTCGTGGAACATGATGAAGAAACCATTGGAGCTGCCGATCACGTCATTGATATGGGCCCAGCAGCTGGAATAAATGGTGGAAAAGTCGTCGCACAGGGAACCCCTCAGCAGGTGATGGAAACAGCCGATTCATTAACTGGAGACTATTTGTCGGGGAAACGGAGCATTCTGGTGCCAACGGAGCGGCGCTCCAGCGAACGCTGGTTAAAAATCCTGGGGGCCCGGGCCAACAACCTGCAGAATATTGATGTCAGTATCCCGCTTGGTGTGCTGACCTGTTTTACCGGGGTCTCCGGTTCCGGGAAATCCTCTCTGGTCATAGAAACCCTCTATAAGGCTCTGGCTCAAAGACTGCACCGTACTCGGGTAAAAGCCGGACCTGTCAAAGAAATTCAAGGACTCGAACAGCTTGATAAAGTCATCGATATCGACCAGTCCCCCATTGGCCGTACCCCGCGCTCCAACCCGGCAACCTACACCGGAGTCTTTACCGATATTCGCGAACTCTTTGCCCAACTGCCCGAAGCCAAAATTCGCGGTTACAAACCGGGACGCTTTTCCTTCAACGTCAAAGGTGGACGCTGCGAAGCCTGTAGCGGAGATGGCATCATCAAAATTGAAATGCACTTTTTACCCGATGTTTATGTTCAGTGTGAAGTCTGTAAAGGTGCACGCTATAATCGGGAAACCCTGGAGGTTAAATACAAGGGAAAAAGTATTGCCGATGTTTTGGATATGACCGTGAACCAGGCCAGCCGGTTTCTGGAAAACATCCCAAGAATCAGCAATAAGCTCCAGACCGTACGCGACGTCGGTCTCGGTTACATAAAGTTGGGCCAGAGCGCTACCACCCTGTCAGGAGGGGAGGCACAGCGCGTCAAGCTGTCTCGGGAACTCGGAAAAAGGGCAACCGGACGCACCATTTACATTCTTGACGAACCTACGACTGGGTTGCACTTTGCCGACATTCATAAACTTCTGGAAGTTCTCAATCGACTGGTTGAAGCGGGGAATACCGTTGTTGTTATTGAGCATAATCTGGATGTCATAAAAACCGCGGATTACATCATCGATCTGGGTCCCGAAGGAGGCAGCCTGGGCGGAACTGTGGTCGCCGCAGGAACGCCGGAGGAGATAGCTGCAAGTGCTGGGTCGTATACTGGAACCTTTCTTAAACACCAGCTTGCGCTCAGATAAAGCTGCGCAAAATATGCACTTTTAAACAATTTCCGTCACCCGGGAGAAACTAAAGATCCCTTTCCAATCCGTCGATAACCTAGATGATACTCATTGACTCCTGCTAGAGCACCAGAATCAAATTGATTATTTCTGAATTTGCACAAAACTGGAAAAATTCAATTTATTAGAATTTAGAGGCATAAACATTGCTCCTCTATCAGTCTGCCAGCAAGTCGGCTCAGTAAAGGAGCACACTAATGAAAAGTAAACTGTTGACTCTCCTTGTGCTCGTTGCGTTTCTCAGCGCGTGCGCCCCCCATCAGGCTCTCATTAAGTCAGAACCACCCGGAGCTATCGTTACAATAAATGGCAAAGAAGTTGGAGAAACACCTGTTTATTATGACTATAATTTGAGTACGGGGCGGCAACATCAGGTGCAGATTTCCCGGCTTGGCTACGAGCAGGTCGATCTGACCATCAAAGCAGATAAGACCGACTCCAGCGCCATGAAACGCTGGCTCATGGCCGGTGTTGTCTGGAGCCCCCTCTGGATCGGCACAATTTTCACAAAAAAATTAAAAGAAAGTTACCTCTTTGTTATGAAAAGGAACAACCCTCAGCTGACCGCAAAAGTAGACTGATCAGAGCATTCTACGCTGACAATAAAACCTATAGCGATTGCAAAATCCCGTTCAAGCTGAGAGCGGGCTTTCGATTATTACTACCGGTTGAAAAAAGCCCCTCTCTTTCTTCTCTCTTCCCGCTTGGCAATTCTGATTTTGTCGATTATGATATGACTCTATCGATCGTTCCTCTTAAAAATCTGCTGTCGATAAGATGGAGTTACCAATGGCTAGCAAAAAATGTCCAACCTGTGGTGAACCTCTCAAAGGGGAATACTGGTGCAACGCCTGTAAAACTGTTCTCAAATGCCCGCTGCCCGGATGTGAAGCACCTGTCAAACCTGGAGCGAGCGAATGTTCCCGCTGTGGGCTCTTTTTTGAGGACTATCTCAATGGCCGAAAAATGTATCGCCGCTGCCCCAAATGTAAGAAAAAACAGGGGCTCTCTGAGCAACAATGTCGCTTCTGTCGCCATTGGTTCAACTGCCCGACCTGTGGCGAAAAAATTTCAACCAATACGATATTAACCTGCCCCCGCTGCGGGACCGCGTTACGCTGATAATATGAAGGCCGTACTTTCTTGTACGGCCTTCATCTCACCCCTCAAATCTGGTTTCTGGACTTCCCTCTAAAAACCTGCTAACCTCTTGAAAATCCTTTAGAACTTCTCTTTTACTACAGGAGATCCATGCTGACCCTGTTGCTGGCCATCCTCTGGATATTCTCTTTCCTGTCTGCTGGACATGCTCTGCTGACCAAGCGTGATCCGCGCGCAGCACTTGGATGGATTGTCACCTGTATGGCCATTCCTGGAGTGGGCGCAGCCTTTTACTGGCTTCTTGGTGTCAATCGCATCCGTACCAAAGCTCGGACGTTGCAGAAAAAGGGCCAGGGGATGCATTGGTTGCATGTTGATCAACCCCCGCGCCAAAATGATCTCGAACACTTCCCC
>JAPHSA010000229.1 GCA_026193235.1 Deltaproteobacteria bacterium
CCTTTTTTATCTGAAACAATATGATTTGATCTGATGCTATAGGAAGAGTATATTCGATAATATAGCGAATATCAAAGGATTTAATGATGACCTAGGAAGTCTTGTGAAAGTGATTTACGAGGACTGAAAATCCTCGTGTCGGCAGTTCGATTCTGTCTCTGGGCACCAGTGATTTCAAGGGGTTACACTTCACGGTGTAGCCCTTTTTAGTTTTTAGGTAACACCATCGACAAAAACTGCTGATTCCCCCTGCCTTACCCTCCTACCTGCCCTCACCACCTGCTATCATTCAACTATATGCGGACACTTCAGTTTGACAACTTCACCAGATTCCATCTTCCAGCACCTTGGGTTGGATATCACCTTGAACCTTGAGGAACCTTGAACCACCCTTCTCCCAAACCTGAAAATTGAAAGCCCCCCTCCTTAACCCAAGGCTCATCCGCCCGTAATAAATCCCAAACTTTTGAAAATTTTTCCCGCTTTTTACTCGTCGACTTCAGCTATGCATTGCTGTCCTTCGTTTCGTGGATTGCTGTCCTTCGTTTCGTGGATTGCTGACATAAGTGGAAACCGGAATGGCTACAAAGCTTTGCCATTCCTAGGGGTGCTGGCAGGTCTGAAAACTATTTTGTGTGGTCATCAGGTTGGATGATGACGGGCATATGGTGGTGAATCGGCTTTAGCAAGCTATTGGCTTTTGTGGTAATGATCGTACCTGATTCGACGATGTTGCTCGTAGCCGTGTAGATTAAGTGGCGCAGGATTGACGCCTTTGATGGTCGTTTCTGCTATGAAAGCCAGGGTGATAGTGGTTTCCTGTGTCTGCTGCGGCACAGAATTGGCCATAAAACTGGTCATTTTGCAACATCTCTACACAGAAACTTTTTAACAAAATATAATCAATATATAAATTCAGTCTGTTACGCTCCTGCCAAAGTTGGCAAGAAGATTGCAAATATAACTTCTGAATCGGGCAAATCAGTTCGGAGTGTTTCCTGGTGGTCCTGTAACGAATCCTAAAAACTGTAACGATACTTATTCCTATTTGACTGGATAGTGGATCGTAAAAAGATGGGGAAACTCTGGATGGAGCACCGGATTTCCTCATAAAGGGAAAAAATGAAAAAGCTTTTAATCTTTTTTCTAGCTTTAGCCTTGTTTGCTGGACTTGTCGCTTCCACCGCCTGCGCTGAAATGTACTATTCCGGCAATATGGGCATTGTCTCTGTCAGCGATTCGGATATTAGCGACGGTTCCGACTCCGGAGAATTAAGCTTTGATGATGGTTTTGCGATGACTGGTGCTCTTGGTTACACCCTTGGTTACGCTGGTCGGGTCGAGCTTGAGATGGGGTATCGGGCCAACGATGTTGATAAGATTACGCTAGACGGATATGGAACCGGTTCTGTTGTCGGGGATATGACCACAATCTCCCTGATGGGCAACGCCTATTACGATTTTGCCACTGTCGGTCAATTCACCCCTTTTATCGGGGCCGGAATCGGTCTTGCCAATATCGAAGCGAAATTTGATCTCACCGGTAATGAGGACGATACCGTATTCGCCTTTCAGCTTGCTGCCGGTGGAAGTTTAGCTGTCAGTGAAAATTTGAATATTGACTTCCAGTATCGTTACTTTGGTACAGAGGATCCCAATTTCGATGGGCTTGAGGCTGAATATAATACCCACAATCTGATATTAGGACTGCGCTTCAACTTTTAACTATTACGTTATCCCTTCATATCCTTCACAAGCTTTTATATAATCACCATTTTCTTCCCAAAATTGGTTATCAGGCGACCTAATTTGAACAGCATCGGCGTCAGATACAGATGATTAATTTTTCTCAGAAGTGCCAATATAGACATGCACATCAGGAGTATTTTCCATTATCTTGAATTTGATTGCATTGCTAGGAGGAGGGGCCGCTGATGAAAATGATAAGTCTATTTTGAGGACTTATAATCCACGTGTCGGCAGTTCGATTCTGTCTCTTGGCACCAGTAAATCAAAAGGGTTACACTTTACGGTGTAGCCCTTTTTTGTTTTCCCATCCGATACTGTCCACAAACATTTAATTAATTGAAAAATGCCGCATACATATCAGGATTAAAGCCGACAACAAACTGATCGTTGATGCGTAAAGTTGGGGCTCGCAGATTACCACTTGGGCCCATCACCTGCTTGAGAAGAGCTTCTTTTTCTTCTACAACAGGATTAAACTGGGCAACCTTTTTGCCTTTGGCGACCGTAATTTTCGTTGCCCGCACCAGCAGATCCAAGGTTTGCCGCTCATCAATCTTGTTCTTGCGGGCATCGACAGCTTCTTCGATCCCAATATTTCCCTGCTCAAGAAACTCCTGAGCTTTTTTGCAAGAAGCTCAACCCTTGCGCAGATAGGCCCAATCAATCTTCATATTCTTCTCCTCAGTTGAAACGGAGTAATTTCAGAAACACAGCAAGAAAAAAGGGATTATGTTTTTTACCATAACCCCCTTCACTTGATCAAAACATATCAGCTGCTGCCATACGCTAGCCTCCAACTTTGGACAGAATGTCCTCCGCACAGGCAACGATCAGGTTATTTGCCGGGAAGAAGGATTGGTATGGCTGTGCAGAATAACTGAAACCGGCCAGATCGTTCACCGTCAGTTTATTCTGAATCGCCAGTGTAATAATATCGACCTTATCGGTCACCGGGTTACCACTGACCACCTGTGCCCCGAGGACTCTCAGTGTGTTCTTGTCGGCAACCAGTTTCATCTTGACCGGTTTAGCTTCAGGCATGATGGGAAATGTGGTTGTCAACTCTGAGTAACCAATGACAACATCGTACCCCTTTTGCGCGGCCTGCTCGCTCAGTCCAGTGCCTCCGACAAAAATATCCCCGACTCGGGTTGCCGCACCATTGAAGAAACCATCGTATTCCCGGCTGGCTCCCAGCATATTTTTCGCCAGCATTCTTGCCATCGGGACGGCATTAGTCGCCAATTTACCTTCAGTCGGTTCACCCGTAATACCACTGACAAACTGAGCACAGTCGCCGACCGAATAAACATCCGGAATACTGGTCTGCATTTTATTGTCGACAACAATACCTATACGGCCAATTTCCAGGGCGGTATCACGGAAGATATCTACATCTGCGCGCATGCCGACAGCAAAAACAACAATCCCATAAGGATTTGCATCATCCGTCAGATCAATAATCTCACCGCTATCCAAAACAACCTGCTCTGCTCGCTGTTCGCCAACAATTTTTTCCGTCTTACTCCCAAGATGTAATTGCAATCCAGCCTGAACCAGTTGTGCTTCAGCCTGAACAGACATATCGGGATCAAGCAGATTGGGCAGCACTGTTTCCACCATATCAACTAGATGAGTCTCGAGACCACAATGCTGCAATGCCA
>JAPHSA010000025.1 GCA_026193235.1 Deltaproteobacteria bacterium
AGGGTCGCCGGAATACATTGCAGCCCGATAATCGCGCCTAAGAACACGACGAAAAACTTTGTCAGCGGACTGACTCCCAGGCCAAAATCATAAGCCAGAAAAAGACCAGCAACGGACAGGGCAGCAAGTGTCGTAACTAATCGATAGAGGTTTTTTTTATTCATAGGGTTCTCCTTATAGTTTTCTTGATTATTTATAGAGCAACCCGCATACCAACTTTTTAGACTTCCAATTTAAATTTAATTATTCAATAAACTCAGTGAGTTGAAGGGGTTGACGACAAGAGCCCCGCAACATCGGGACTCTTAATTTTCAGGAACATTCCTGCCAGGCAGGAATGTTCCTGCCTGGCAGGAGGTCTGGAAATGCTTGATAGTTTAGCTGGCGAGAAATACCGCTGAAAAAAAATTGGAGGGGGGAAGCAATCTGTTTGCCGGAAGATTGAATCAGCATCCTTGATCAAACGAGTTAAAGCCCTTTTTTTTGACCGGCAGACTTTTTCAGCGTCTGGATGCGAATATGATTCGGCAGGTCTTTCGCAAAGAGGGTTTTCTTATCATGCGCCGTCATCAGCACCTGTTCAAGGGTATTAACCAACTCCCGGACATTTCCCGGCCAAGGGTATAGTCTGAGCATCTGAAGAAATTCAGGGGAAATAATTTTACCGGCAATGCCCTTTTCATGGCAGAGTTTTTCAAGATGGTACACCGCCAGGGGTTCAACATCTTCCGGCCGTTCCAACAGCGCCGGCAATTCGATATAACAACCTTGCAAAGTTTCCAAAAAATCAGCAGCGGACGGTTTCTTTTTCCGCAACTCCTCCGGGCTGAGGCTGGTTGCAACAACGATTCTAAACGGCCTCTCCTGTACTGGTTTTACCATCATCTGGTGAAATAACTGTTGGCTCTGCTGACTGAATTCATCCAGATCATCAAAGTAAAGCGTACCTGCCCCAGCTTCTTTCATTGCACTGTACAATTGTTCATCGCTGGCAAGAGTGCCACAGGAGAACCAGACAAAAGGCTGTTTACTTCGTGCGCTCTGCAGATGGATTCTGCGGGCAAAGAGATGCTTCCCGGTACCAACCGGACCATAAAGAACAACAGGGTTATCCGTTTGCGCCATCCTTTCTGCGAGCGCTAGGGCAATTTGCGTTTTGATGTTCTCGGCAACAATATGAACCAAGACTGCAGCTTGTGTAGCGTTGTGCCGTTTCCGGAGCGTTAAAACTCCATCGGCAAAGCTGAGTTCAAGATTATTTGCATCAATTCCAGGGAGATCAACCTCGATTTCTAAACTATTTAATCGCTCGATGAGCTGATTGATGTTCAGTTGTGTCTCATGGAGCTGGGCAACGATTGCATTCGCACTGAGAAGAGCTTTATGATTTTCTAATGCCATTGAGGGACCACCTTTCTCACTAAACCTCCGTCCAAGATAAAGTACAGAACTACAACAGCATTCTTTATGCCAACTTGAGATTCAGAGAATTTGCAAGGTTGACGGTCGAAGGCCGCTGAATTCCGCCATGTAATTTCTTACCGGACAGGAAAATTACTGAGAAGGTGGAAAGATTTTCAAGTGTTACGGGAAATATTGCTCTTTTTCAACAGTGCATAAAGACGCGATTGCGATAACCCCGAAATACGGCAAGCTTCGGCGATATCACTCTGAGTAATTTCCATCAGATCACGTAAATATTGTTTTTCTGCCTCAGCATAAACGGAATCTCTAAAATCCTGCAGCTTCGGCAGTTTTCGAACAGCACGGCCAACATCACCCTGGCCGACAGCCGCATCATTTTCCATCTCTGCCAGACGGACCTGAACGCGTAGATGACTGGGGAGATGTTTAGGATAGAGGGTCTGATCAAAACGGGCGGTTGCCAAAGTGCGGTCCAGTGCGTTGACGAATTCACGCACATTCCCCGGCCAGGGATAACTGACCAACATTTCGAGAAATTCCGGTGAAAACCCTTTCGATGCGACACCAGATTGATCACAAAATCTGTCAATGTGGTAGCGCGCCAGAGCTTTAATGTCATCAGGGCGCTCCCTCAACGGTGGTAACTCTATAATAAAGGAGCGGAGGCGGAAGAGCAGGTCATTTCTGAATGTCCCTTCTTCAACCATGGCATCCAGATCACGGTTGGTAGCAGCAATCAGGCGAAAATCGCTGGTCACTTCTATGTTACTCCCAAGCGGTCGAAAGCGATGCTCTTGCAAAACTCGAAGAAAGGCTTTTTGTAAGCTCATCGGCAGCTCGCCTACTTCATCCAGGAACAAGGTGCCGCGGTGGGCCTGTCTAACCAGACCATCTTGCGCCCGATCTGCCCCGGTAAATGAACCTTTCTCATGGCCGAAAAGCAGACTCTCTACGAGGGTTTCCGGCAAAGCCGTGCAGTCAACGACGATAAAATTTTCTTTAGAGCGCAAACTGTTTTCGTGAACGGCGCGGGCAAACAGCTCTTTCCCTGTTCCAGTCTCTCCGGTAATAAAGACATTGGCGTCACTTTCCGCCGATTGCGCCACCAGTTCCAGACAACGATTCAAAGCCATACTGCTGCCAATAATGTTATCGCGTTTCAGTGGTACCGTTTTGTGTGAATGGGCAACTTCCTGCTTCTCATGGCGATACTGCAGGGCCCTTTCAAGCGAAAGAGTGATCTCTTTAATCGAAAAGCCTTTTTCAATATAATCCCAGGCACCACTTTTTATCGCCAGTTCGGCGCCATTCGGATCACCAAAACCGGTAACAATGATAACTTCCGGGGCGGACGGACTAGTTTCTATCTGCGGTAAGACATCCAAGCCATTGCCGTCTGGCATATTCACATCGAGAAAAACAACATCGAAATTACCTGCCGTCGCCAGCGCGACCCCTTCCTGGAGTGTCATCGCACTGGTTGCTTCATGATCTTTACGTTCAACCAGAGCCGCCAGGGTTGAACACATCATTTCATCGTCATCAACAATCAATATTTTCGCCATCAGTGCCTCTGTTTAGTAATTGCTGTATAGCATCATGCATTTCTTTTCTTTCCACCGGTTTCATCAAGACTCGGCGAATACCTGCCGCTGCGGCCCTTTGAGGGCTGACGGAACTATCTGACTCCGGTGAAGAACCAGAGCAAAGAATAATTGGTAATTCGGGTCTGATTTCCAGAAACTGTTCTGCCAACTTAAAACCGGTGATCTGTGGCATGGTTTGGTCGGTGATCAACAAATCAAAAGCTTCCGGATTTTTGCGAAAAAGTTCCAGCGTCCGCTGAGAATCTGTTTCCGCGGTGACGGTATAACCAAAACGCTCCAAGGCTACTTGCATCCCAGCGACATAGTCTTCTTCATCATCAACGAAGAGAATATGCCCCCGGCCGCTGTCATTATTTACCGCCAGGGGCTCTATCTTTTGACTCTCATCACCCGCAATTTGCGGCAGAAAAATCACAAAAGTGGTACCGACACCCTCAATACTGTTGACGTAAATATGTCCACCGTGGTTTTTGATGATTCCATGGGCGATTGAGAGTCCCAACCCCGTCCCCTTGAGATGACCTTTGGTGGTATAAAAAGGATCAAAAATCCGCTCAAGCACCTCGCGGTTCATTCCGTGACCGGTATCAACAACGACAAGTTTAATATATTTCCCTGCCTTTAATTCAGGATAGCGTTCAATATCTTTCTCGTTCAGCTGTACTCCAGAAACACTGACATCAAGAATTCCCCCGTGATCACTCATGGCGTCCCCAGCATTGGTACAGAGATTCATAATGACCTGATGAATTTGGGTAGGATCCGCAGCAATCATTCCCAAACCCGAATCAATCTGTTTACGCAGTTCGATGGTTGTGGGCAAGGTGGAACGCAACAGGTTGAGACATTCCTCGACGACACTATCAATCTGAACCGGCTGTTGTGGCTGCTCACTCTGACGGCTGATGGTTGAAAACTGTTTCACTAGGTTTTTTCCACGCAAGCCCGCTTTCAGAATCAGTTCCAGTGGTTTTCTCAGGGGGCTATCGTCCGCGATATCTTCCAGAGTCATTTCAACATTCGTAATAATGATCGCAAGGATATTATTAAAATCGTGAGCTATCCCACCTGAAAGGGTCGCAAGAGCTTCCATTTTTTGGGCCTGGCGTAATTGGCGATGCAAATCAACCTGTTGGCTGACATCACGAATTGTCGCGACATAGCGGACAACCTGTCCGTCATCACCAAAGACTGGTGAAATACGCGCATCAATATCGTACTCTGTCCCATCTCTTTTTTTATTGATAAAGTGCCCAGCCCTGACTTTATTGCTGGCAAAAACCCCTAAGATTGCCCGGTAAAACGCTGGGTTACGCTGAGAACACTCAAAATCGTGGATACTTACCCCGATTGCTTCACTGGCAGGAACGCCGCACAGCCCTTCGAAACTCGGATTGATATATTGAATTGTGCTTTGTGTATCAAAGGTGATGATCCCGTCTGAGGTCTGGTCTGTGACCGCTGCCAGCATCAAACGCTCTTCCATTTCCACCTTGCTTTTAGTCTTTAACCGTAATGTTTTAATTCCGTAGGACAAATCACCGGCCAGCTCATCGAGCAATTCAGCTTCTTCCCGATCAAAAGCATGCGGCTTTTCATCAAAAATGACCAAAGAACCAAAGGCCCGGCCCTTCTCAATCAGAGGAAGAGCAATGCAGGAAGCATAACCGCATTTTTCCGCCACTTCCTTCCAGGGGCGATAGCGTGGGTTGGTCAATAAATTTTGGAAAACAGTGATTTTCCCGGTCCGGATACTGGTCCCCGCGGGCCCCTGACCACGTTCAATATCGTCCCAGCTGGCATTTAGCGAATCCAGAAAACAGCCCTCAGCCCCCCAATGGGCAACAGGGCGCAATTTCTTTTCAGGCGTGTCTTCACCAAAGGCGACCCAGGCCATCAGATGTCCGCCAACTTCCACACAGATGCGACAGATCCCCTGCATCAGCTGCTCTTCGTCATCGGTTCTGGTCAGCGCTTTGGTACATTCGCTGAAACTTTTCAAGGAACGGTTAACTTTTCGCAGAGATTCCTGGGAATCAGTGACCGCGGCATCCCAATAGCGCAATAACCAGTAGAGCATTCCCGTTGAAACGGCGATAAAAAACCAGTGGCTGAGACTTGTAGAACACTCAGCCAGTTCCGGTTGATTAAGTAAAACAGAGAAGATTCTATCGGCGAAAAGCGCCCAGAGGCCACTGATGATAAAGTAGCTCAAAGCAATCGCGAGACAGGTAAAGCGTGCCGACATTAGTTTTCCCATCGTAAGGCCTGCTTTCTCAATAGCGGATTGATACTTAATCTGTTAATAAATACCCATATTCTCTGAATGTCAACCGGATTGACAGCATTTTAGTGTTACTTGTATTTTTTCGCTCGGCTGGTCTTAAATCAAAAAGCACCCCCTTGAGGATGCTTTTTAACTGAACATTTATCTGAACATTATCATCTTATACTGCCGGTAATTTTTTTCGCACCATTTGGCACATTTCCTCTGTTGCATAGGGTTTTAACAACACATTATCGCGACTGTAGAGTTGCTCCTTGGTTAACTCAGCAACGCGTTCCGGCTCTGAACAGAGAATTACAGGGATTCCCGGGTGGGTCATGCGAGCCTCTCTGATAAATACTTCTCCCGACATATCCGACATGCCCTGATCAGCAATAATTAAATCATATTTGTCATCTTGCTGCTTAAACCGTTCAAGCGTCTCTCTTCCTTCAATTTCAGCCTGCACAAGATAACCCAAATCATGCAAGGCGCTTCTCATCTCGGCAATATATTCCTGCTCTGCACCAATCAGTAAGATACGCCCATGAGACGTCTTTTCTACAAGGTTGACGCCTTTGTGATCAACCTCTTCGGCCTGGGGAAAAAGAGCAACAAAAGTTGTCCCGACCCCGGAAATACTGTTTACAGTAATATGGCCGCCATGATTCTTCACGATTCCATGTGCCAAAGCTAATCCCAGGCCGCTGCTTTCTCTTTGACCTTTTATCTTATAAAATGGGTCAAAAATGCGATCAAGCTGTTCACGTTCCAAGCTGTGACCGGTATCGGTAATAGTCATCATGACATATTTCCCGGGATGTAAATCAGGATTGAGCCCCTGCCTCTCAACCGGCACCACTGTATTGGACAGGCTGACTTCTAAAATATGACCGCTCCCCTGCATTGCATCTTTGGCGTTGGTACAGATGTTCATGATGACCTGCTGAATCTGCTCTGGATCGCCATTGATCTGTGCAATATCTTTGCTGATGTTGGTTTTTATTTGGATTGTCGTCGGGAAGGTAGACGTTAAGAGTTTCATACTGTCACGAACGATTTCTTTCATGCTCATCCGTTGTTTTGGCTGCTCGTGCTGGCGACTTATCTCCATGAATTTGTGAATCAATCCTTTTCCACGCAGAGCCGCTTTATAGATTGAGAGCATCAACCTCTGCTGCTGATCATCTTGAGGGTTTTGTTCCAGGGCTAACTCTGAGTCAGTCATGATCGTACCCAGTATATTTTTGAAATCATGGGCAATCCCTCCCGACAGGGTTGCCACTGCTTCCATCTTTTGCGCTTGTCTGAGCTGTTGTGTAAGCTTGGATTCATGACTGATATCTCTGATCGTCGCAACATACCTGACAACCTGATGTGACTGATTGAAAACCGGTGAGATTCTGGCGTCTATCTCATATTCGCTACCATCCTTTTTTTTGTTGATAAATTGACCTTTTTTGACTTTGTTGGTTCTGAACACTTCCAAAACCGCCTGATAAAAGGTGTGATTGCGCTGCGAGCATTCAAAATTATGAATGCTGACTCCAACACCTTGGTGAGCTGGAATCCCACAGAGATCTATAAAACTCGGATTCATGTATTGGATTGTTCCTGAACAGTCGAAAGTAATGACCCCATCAGAGGTCTGATCAGTCACCGTTGCCATCATCAAACGCTCATCGCCTTCGAGACTGCGCTCGACTTTAAGGCGTAAATTCTTTATTCCATAAGAGAGGTCAGTAGCGAGCTCAGTCAGCAACCTAATTTCAGACCTGTCGAAGGCGTTCGGAAGGGCATTGAAAATAACCAGGGCCCCGAGAGTCTGTTGATCATTTTTTAACGGCAGTGCAATACAGGAAGAAAAGTTACATTGTTTTGCTGCCTCCTGCCATGGTTTGTAGCGCCGACTTTCCATCAGGTTTTGAAAGACAACAGGTTCACCTGTTCTTACGCAGGTCCCGGCAGGGCCCTGTCCGCGTTCTGTGTTTGACCAGGTCGCGTTTAAACATTCAAGAAAACAGCCCTTTTCCCCCCAATGGGTGACAGGCCTGAGGGTTTTGTGTGGGTCATTCTCAGCAAAAGCAATCCATGCCATGCGGTGTCCACCAACTTCGACACAAATACGACACACCTCCTGTAATAATGCTATTTCTTCATCGGCCTTGGTAATCGCTTTTATACAATCACTGAAGCTGTTCAATGAGCGATTCATGACTTGCAATGATTCTCTTGATTGAAACTGAGTTGAATTCCAATAACGGAGAAAGCCATAAAGCAATGCCGATGATAAAATGACAAAAAACCAATGGCTATAAACGACGGAATGCTTTTGCTGCGTGGTTTGATAAAAAAGAAGAGAAAAAAAACCATCAGAAAAGAGCGCCCAAATCCCTCCTATAAAGAAATAAAGCGATGTTATCAAGACCGATTGGTAAGAAGAAAGGGCTGATAAGTTCTGCAAGGTAAAATACCTTTCTTAAGCAATAGCATTGTATGAGGCTATTTCTGTTCTGTGCACTATATTTCATATCAAAGCAGTAGATACAATCAAATGATGGTCTTCGGACGAACTAACGTGCAGGCAAGAAAAAAGTTTACATCAATTTTTTATTTTAGCAAAAAAAGTCCTGAAAAATTCATATAGAAAGCGCTTTATTCATGTCTATAAATAAAGCGCTTAATCTGCAAAACCATTGTTAAGCTGATGGTTTAATGTTTACAAATGGGCCATAATTTTTTACCCCGCGTCTTCCCAGAATTTTATTTAAAATAAAAAAGGCACCCCGAATGGGATGCCTTTGTAGCTTATATCTGGGTGGATTCCGTTAGCGGTTCTTGTCTGCCACCTGGATGCGAATTAACGCGCGCTGTAGCGCCGCTTCCATAATTGCGTATTTCTTATCTTCATGGGGCAGGGTCTTCAACGCATCTTCAGCACGACCTAAAGCGGCTTTTGCTCTTGCCAGATCAATCTCGTCAGATTTTTCTGCGGTGTCAACCAACACCGTCACTGTATCTTCCTCAACCTCGAGGTAGCCCCAGTTCACGACAACATGAAACTGCTCGTTCCCTTTTTTGTAAGAAAGCTCCCCAACTCTTAAGGTCGTCAGCAGGGGCGTGTGTCCAGGGAGAATACCCAACTCACCGACAAAGCCGGGAGCGGTGATCTCATCAACTTCCTCTGCAAGAACCCGTTTATAGGGGGTCACCATTTCAAGCTTTAACTTATCAGCCATTGCGACTGTCCTTTACGTTTAATCTCATCTGCACGGGCCGCTTAGGCAGCCATTCCCTGGGCTTTTTCAATGGCCTCTTCAATGGTACCAACGAGGTAGAAAGCCTGCTCAGGGAGGTTATCATGCTTACCGTCGAGGATTTCCTGGAAGCCCTTGATAGTGTCCTTCAATTCAACGTATTTACCGGGGGAACCGGTGAAGACCTCAGCCACATGGAACGGCTGTGAGAGGAAACGCTGAATCTTACGGGCACGGGCGACAACCAGTTTATCTTCTTCAGAAAGCTCGTCCATGCCGAGGATAGCAATAATGTCCTGCAGATCCTTGTAGCGCTGCAGAACAAACTGAACATCACGGGCGACCTTATAGTGCTCTTCACCAATAACCTGCGGATCAAGAATCCGGCTGGTGGAGTCGAGCGGGTCAACGGCAGGGTAGATACCAAGTTCGGCAATCTGGCGCGAAAGCACGGTAGTCGCGTCCAGGTGAGCAAATGCAGTCGCCGGAGCCGGGTCGGTCAAATCATCAGCAGGGACGTATATCGCCTGAACCGAAGTGATGGAACCTTTATCGGTCGTGGTGATCCGTTCCTGAAGCTCACCCATCTCGGTGGAGAGGGTCGGCTGATAACCAACAGCCGAAGGAATCCGACCGAGCAACGCTGAAACCTCAGAACCAGCCTGAGTAAAGCGGAAAATGTTATCAACGAACAACAGAACGTCCTGACCTTCTTCATCGCGGAAGTATTCAGCAACCGTCAGTGCCGACAGAGCAACGCGAGCACGGGCGCCTGGAGGCTCATTCATCTGACCATAGACCAAAGCGGTTTTTTCAAGAACACCTGATTCTTTCATCTCTTCCCAGAGATCGTTACCTTCCCGAGTCCGCTCGCCAACACCAGCAAAAACTGAGAAACCACCGTGCTGTTGAGCAATGTTGTTGATCAGTTCCATAATCAGAACCGTCTTCCCAACACCGGCGCCGCCGAACAGACCAATTTTACCACCCCGGGAGTAAGGAGCGAGCAAGTCAACCACTTTGATACCGGTTTCAAATGCCTCAACCTTGGTCGACTGGCTGACAAAATCAGGAGCTGGACGGTGAATCGGCCATGCCTTCTCGTTTCCTACCGGACCAGCCTCATCAACCGGTTCACCAACAACATTCATGATCCGGCCAAGGGTCTTGGGACCGACTGGCATAAGAATCTGGTCGCCGGTATCCAGAACTTCCTGACCACGAACCAGACCGTCGGTAGAGTCCATGGCGATGGTACGAACTGTATTTTCACCAAGATGCTGCGCAACCTCACAAACAAGGTTCCACTCACCCTCACCCAATGATGGATTGGTGATCTTAACAGCGTGGAAGATCTCCGGCAACTTACGCGGCTCAAACTCAACGTCAACGACAGGACCTATAACCTGTGTGATCTTTCCCTTGTTCATAACGAAACCTTTCCTCTTTATTCCGACAGAATAAGCTTGTGTATGTCTGAAATCTTGTTATTTGATAGATTCTGCACCAGAGATGATTTCCATCAACTCTTTGGTGATCGCAGCTTGACGAGCCCGGTTGTACTGCAGGGTCAGCTTATCGATCATCTCGGCGGCGTTACGACTGGCACTGTCCATGGAGGACATTCGAGCGCCCTGCTCTGAAGCATTTGATTCCAGTAGTGCCCGGAAAATCTGCACCTCGACCATCTTCGGCAACAACTGAGCGAGAACTTCCCCCCGGTTCGGCTCGTAGAGATAATCGATGCTGTCTTCCTGAATTTCTTCAGTCACTTTTGGCTGAATCGGCAACACCCGCTCTACAGTTACAAGCTGCTCAATGGCACTCTTAAAAGCATTGTAGATTACGTAAACAGCATCGTATTTCTCATCGCTGTAGGCATCAACAACTTCCTGTCCGATCAACTGAGCTGTTTTGTAGGTCGCTTCGCTGGTAATATCCTCGTGAACCTTGGTGATATTTTTGCCAACCCGGTTTTTGAGGAAATCACGTCCCTTTCGACCGATGATCATCAAATCGATATCATCAAAGCCCTGTTCGTTGCTACGGATGAAACGCTCGGCTTCTTTAGAGACGTTTGCGTTGAAGCCGCCGCACAGACCACGGTCCGCCGTCATCAGTACGATCAGAGCACGACCGGTACCACGCTGATTCAACAGCGCATGTCCGTCGCCATCTTCGCGTTGGGCCAAGCTGGACATCACCGCATGCAGCTTTTCCGCATAGGGACGAGCAGAAACGGCTGCATCTTGAGCCCGGCGCAATTTGGCCGCAGCAACCATCTTCATCGCTTTGGTGATCTGCTGGGTATTTTTAACCGAGCCAATCCGTTTTTTTATGTCCTTCAGACTTGCCATCTGTCCAAACCTTTATCGAATCAGGCTACAAAATGATCTTTGAACTCATCCAGAGCCGCTTTAATCCGACCATCAAGATCATCATCAATCTTGTTCATCGCGGTCAGATCCTTGATGACATCAGCATGCTGAGCTTCCATGAAGGAGATCATTTCACTTTCGTAGCGCTGTACGGCGGTTGCTGGGAAATCATCACAGTAGCCATTATTGGCTGCGTAAATAGCCAGAACCTGAATGGCGACCGGCAGCGGCTTATACTGACCCTGCTTGAGGATCTCAACCAGACGGGCTCCACGGTTCAACTGTGCTTGAGTAGCGGCATCAAGGTCAGAACCGAACTGGGCAAAAGCTGCCATCTCGCGGTACTGAGCAAGGGCCAGACGCAAGGTACCGGCAACCTGCTTCATCGATTTAACCTGAGCCGCACCACCAACCCGGGAAACCGAGAGACCAACATTGATTGCAGGTCGAACACCGGAGTAAAACAAATCTGTCTCAAGGAAAATCTGACCGTCGGTAATCGAGATAACGTTGGTCGGGATGTAAGCAGAAACGTCACCGGCCTGGGTCTCAATGATCGGCAGTGCAGTTAAAGACCCAGCGCCCTTGGCATCACTCAACTTACAAGCACGCTCGAGCAACCGGCTGTGCAGATAGAAAACGTCACCAGGGAAGGCTTCGCGACCAGGTGGGCGACGTAGCAACAGCGAAAGCTGGCGATAGGCAACCGATTGTTTGGAAAGGTCGTCATAAATGATCAGCGCATGCTTGCCACTGTCACGGAAAAACTCACCCATGGTAACGCCGGTGTACGGTGAGATAAACTGCAGTGGTGCCGGGTCGGAGGCAGTCGCAGCAACGACGATGGTGTAATCCATCGCACCTCGCTGACGCAGTTTATCAACAACCTGTGCAACCGTCGAACGCTTCTGTCCGATAGCGACGTAGATACAAATAACGCCGTTACCCTTCTGATTGATGATGGTATCGGTAGCAACCGCTGTCTTACCGGTCTGGCGGTCACCGATGATCAGCTCGCGCTGGCCACGACCGATTGGAACCATGGAATCGATTGCTTTGAGACCGGTCTGCATTGGCTCATGAACCGATTTACGGTCTACAATACCAGGAGCCTTAAGCTCAACCTGGCTGTAGGTGTCAGTCTCAATGTCGCCTTTGCCATCAATCGGAATACCAATACCGTTGACAACGCGACCAACCAGTGCGTCACCAACTGGAACCTGAACGATCTGCTCGGTCCGCTTGACCAGGTCACCCTCTTTAATGTGTTCTGAATCACCAAGGATCGCGGCGCCAACATTATCTTCTTCAAGGTTCAGAACCATTCCCATGGTACCACCAGGGAATTCAAGAAGTTCACCGGACATGGCTTTATCAAGACCATGAATACGGGCAATACCATCACCCACCGAGATAATAGTCCCGGTTTCGCTGACTTCAACTTCACGACCGAAGTCTTCAATCTGCTTCTTGATAATCGCACTGATTTCTTCTGCTCTAATTTCCATAATCTTTTGTTACCCCTTTGCTAAGGTATCTGCAATCCGTTTCAGCTGGGTTTTCACACTACCGTCAAATAATTTACCGCCCATCTCTGCCTGCAATCCACCAATCAATGAAGCGTCTGTTTCCACACTGAGAACGACCTGTTTTCCGGTCCGCTTTTCCAGTCCCAGCTGAATTGCCTTGACACGTTCATTGGCTAACTCGCTTGCCGCTTTAATCCTGGCTCGAACAACACCTGAGAGCTCGTCGGCAAACTTGCGGTAATTAAGATGTATTTGCGGCAAATAAATGATCCGCCCTTTTTCCAAAAGCAGATCAAGAAACTTACCCATTCCAGCACTCAGCTTAAGTTTTTCCGCAATGTCGTGCATTATTGCGGTTTTTTTCTCCAGCGGAAAAGTCGGACTGTCGAGTAACAAGCGCAACAGATCCTCCCTTTTTAGTATGGCCGCAACTCCAGCCAGCTCGCCCGCATAATGCTCAATCTGCTTTTCTTCAATTGCAATATTGAGTAATGCTTTCGCGTATCGAATAGAAATCGCATTGTTGCTCAATGTAACTCTCCCACCTTTTGCATATATTCGTCGATCAGACGGGTATCATCAGCCTTAGTGAAGTTCTTTTTCAACAGGTCTTCAGCCAGACCTACCGCCAACTGTACTGCTTCACGCTGTAATTCTGTCCGGGCTTTAGCAACTTCAAGTTCTGCAGCCTTACCGGCGTCGCGTTCTATTTGCTCCGCCATAACCTTGGCATTTGCAATGATTTTTTGTTTTTCCAGCTCACCTTCACGACGAATCGCATCACTTATCTCAGCTATTTCATCTGTAGCCTGAGCCAGCTTACGATCGTATTCAGCAAACTTTGCCTCGGCCTCAGCCTTGGCTTGTTTTGCATCAGCCAGGGCCTTTTCGATCTCTTCCCGCCGACCAGCGAGACCTTTTTTTATCGGCTTGGTTAAGAAATAAACCAAAATAGCAACAACAATGGAAAAATTAAGCACCCGGTAAAGAAAATCTTTTAGCAGCACACCACTTTCAGCATGAGCTTCTCCGCCCGACGCATAAACGACAGCACTGATACAAACAACCAACAGCAGCGACATGAGAGCGGATGTAACATTAACGCGCATAGTTCTTAAACCTTCCTCGCAATTAAGCCAATTCACGGCCAAGAATTTTTGTAGCGATCTTTTCCGCCAAGCTTTCCGCCTCACTTTTCAGTGTATTGCTGGCTTTCTTAGCTTCAACCGCAACCTGCTGCTTAATTATCTGTAATTGTGCCGCAGATTTCCCGTTCGCTTCAGAAAGAAGCTTAGCTTCTTCGTCAGCAGCAGCTTTTTGCAACTGGTTGCGTTCATCATTTGCCAAAACTTTTGCATCATTCAGCTGCTGCTGATAACGACGCATTTTTTCATCGATCGCAATTTCTAATTCTTTTGCTGTTGCATGCGAACCCTCGATTGCTTCACGCCGCTCGTTTATAATTTTCATAAGTGGGCGGTAGAGCAATTTATTGAGAATAAGCAGAAGAATTATGAAGTTTAGAAACTGCAGACCAAGGGTCCAGTCAACACTGATCACCTAGTTCACCTCTTCCGTACAGGATAGTATTTCCGGTATACTGTATACAATTAACAAGTCATTTTTTATTGGGATTTTGGCCAAGAAACGGCATTGCTATCATAACTTGAGCAGTATTGTCAAGCTCTGACATGCTACATTTGTCGCTGCTTAGACTTTGTTTTCCAGTGCCCTGGCTTTGACTTATTTTTGTTTTTCCTGGGCTGCTTTTCCTAGGCCAGAAGAGAGGCCTCCCGGCATGATAATTTCACCATTAAAAACCACCTTATCCTCAACTTTTAGTGATGGTGTTTCTATTTTACCCTCAACCTTAGCCGGAGCTCGCAATTCGACGCTTGTCGTGGCCTTAATGTGTCCCTTAAAAGAACCACTGAGAATTAAAGCGCCAACATTGATATTTCCGTCAATTTCGGCCGTTTCACCAACAACAAGGGTATCACTGGACTCAATTTCGCCGGAAAACACCCCATCGAGACGAACCATTTCATTGAAACTGAGTTTGCCTTCAAACTTACTGCCGGGGCCAAGAAAAGCTTTAATATCTGCCTTGTCAATCGCTATGGGTTTTTTCATTACTACTTGCTCCTGTTTTTTGTTTCCGAACATCAGTTCACCGCTTCGTCATTTGGGTTGCCTGTTTCCGATCTAGCTTGATTTTGTTGTAACCATGCTTCTTCCGCTATTTTGTTACCAACCCCAGAGTCAGATCTGCACACCGAACAAGTCAAGCAGCCGGGTTAAACCATCCTGATCATGATAACTGATCTCTAGACGCCCTCCCTTGCCTTTGGGCAACAATTTAACCTGGGTCCCCAGATGTTGTTGAAGACTGTTTTCCAGCGCGAGTATATTTGGATCAATCGGCTTGTTTACAGCTGCCGGTTTAATTTTTTCAAAGTTTTTTATTTTTTTGATTAATTTTTCCGTTTCCCGCACAGAAAGTTTTTTTCTGATAACCTCTTCGCTGGCTTCGATGATATCCTCATCTTGCTCGAGCGCCAACAGCGCTCTGGCATGGCCCATACTTAAGCTGCCTTCCATGAGATCATTTTTCACCTTATTGGGAAGACGAAGCAACCTCAGGGCATTCGCAACGGTTGAGCGATTTTTTCCAACCCGCTTAGCAACCTCCTCCTGAAGCAAATCAAAGCTGTCCATCAGATAACGGTAAGCCCCAGCTTCTTCCAGTGGGTTAAGATCTTCACGCTGAATATTTTCTATTAGGGCAATTTCCAAGGCCCAATCTTCGGAAACATCTTGAATAACAACAGGAACACGGTCTAAGCCGGCCTTTTGGGCCGCCCGCCAACGCCGCTCACCAGCTATAATTTGATAATAATCGGCCTGTTGACGAACCACCAAAGGTTGGATAACCCCTTTTTCCTTGATGGAGGCTATCAGTTCAGCCATTTTACCATCATCAAACACCTTGCGTGGCTGCTTATCGTGCGGCTTTAACTCTTCAATGGGACAGGAAAAGTATTTTTTTCCACCTTCCTGAGCCGCCGAACTGAGCAGAGCACCAATCCCCTTGCCAAGGGCCGGTCGTTTTACCTTAACCATGAACTCCTCCAGCCAACACCTCCTGTGCGACCTCTAAATAAGCCTGAGCACCCCGTGAAGCAATATCATACATCAATGCCGGCTGACCATAACTTGGGGCTTCAGAAAGCCTGACGTTACGCGGTACGACAGCGCGAAAAACCTTGTCTCCGAAGTGTGATCTAATTTCATTGCTGACCTGATGACAAAGATTGTTCCGGCCATCAAACATGGTCAGCAAAATACCGCCCATTTCAAGTTTCGGATTAAGCTCCTGTTGCACTAAACGGATAGTTTGCATCAGTTGTCCAAGCCCCTCCATGGCATAGAACTCACACTGCAGGGGAACAAGAACCGAATCAGCAGCGGTGAGAGCGTTGACCGTCAATAAGTTCAACGAAGGTGGGCAATCGATAATAATATATTCATACAGCGCGGCAATCTCGTGAATAGCATAGCGCAATTGCTTCTCACGCTCTTCTTTGTCGACAAGCTCGATCTCTGCTCCGATGAGATTTGTGTTGGAAGGCAAAACATCAAGATGTTCAAGCGCGGTCTTACAGATCACATCTTGAGCCCTTTCTTCCCCCAGCAAAACATGATAAACTGTCGATATTACTGAGGTTTTATCTATTCCCAACCCACTGCAGGCGTTCGCTTGCGGATCCATATCAATCAGCAGGGTTTTCTTCTCGGCGGCGGCAAGCGATGCGGCCAAATTAACCGCTGTCGTTGTTTTTCCGACACCACCTTTCTGATTAGCAATGGCGATAATTCTTGCCATTTAATTATTGCTCCTTTTCATTTTTTGAATTTTCCAGGGGGGGTAAACACGAGAGGAGAGACTACCACAAAGCCCTGTTTAAATTCAGCCCCTATTCTCAAGATGATTTTTCCTCAACAGGAGGAGCTGCCTTTCAGCTGAAGAGAATGGCAGCTTATACTCGATTATTTCCGGCTCAGAAAAACCAGCCTCACGAACAACGTGATGCACCCTCTGGACCTCTCGATAGCCTTCCGGCCCTTTCATTGCCAATAAAAAGCCCCCCGGCTCGAGCAGTGCTGATGAAAGCTTGATCAACTGCTCTATAGAGGTAAAAGCCCGGGCGGTCACAAGATCTATTTTTACTGCTGGTATTTTAGTCGCTAAGGTTTCAACCCTGGCTTCTAGCGCAACGAATCTTTCTAACTTCATTATCCGCTTGATATGTTTTTGAAAATTTATTTTTTTGCCGACACTGTCAACAGAGACAATCCCGAGCTCAGGCAAGGCAAGCGCCAATGGAATGCCGGGCAATCCCGCTCCTGATCCCATATCCAATATTGTCCGGCATGGGGGTAGATAATTGATGAGGCAGAGTGAATCAAGCAGGTGTTTTTCGATCGCTTCTTCAACGTCTGTGATCGAAGTTAGATTGATTTTACGGTTCCAACGTAAGAGCTCCTGCAAAAAAGTAAGTTCTTTAACAACAACATCATGATCCAGGCTGAGCCCAACAACATCAAGGCCGGTAAGAAAAAGTTCAGTGGTGTTCATTTTTACGTAAATAGATTTGGATTACTGCAATCGCTGCCGGTGTCACACCTTGAATTCGACTTGCATGCCCGAGGCTCACAGGTCTAATTTTATTCAACTTTTCACGTACTTCAGTTGAAAGACTGGGAACCAAACTATAATCCAATGACTGAGGAAGCTTGACGTTTTCATTCTCCCTGAACCGCTCAACCTGTTCCAACTGGCGTTTGATGTAGCCCTCGTACTTCACTGCAATTTCGACCTGTTCCAGGGCTTGATCGTTAAAAACTTCCAGCTCCGGAAATACCGGC